>DAOVIU010000079.1 GCA_030673585.1 Pseudomonadota bacterium
CTCAATTTCCTCGTCACCTGCAGATCCCCCTTTTTGATCCTTGAATGAATTGAACGAGGTGAAACACTTCGGGAATGCTGCTTATCTCATCCTCCTGGATGTCCTTTATGGCATTTTCAAGGGTCAATGCGGACCTGAAGATAACCTTGTAAGCCTTTTTGAGCCCCTTGATGGTCTTCTCCGAGCAACCGTGTCTTTTAAGGCCGACCAAGTTTAATCCATATGGCTTACACCGACCGCCCGCAACAAGGATGTAGGGGGGAATATCCTGCGGAACACCGGATAATCCGCTGATGAAGGAGTATGCGCCGATTCGGACGAATTGGTGCACGGCCGATAACCCACCGATGACCGCACCATCCTCAATCTCGATATGTCCCGCTAAAGTAGCGGCGTTGGACATAATCACCTGATTCCCGATGAGGCAGTCATGGGCCACGTGGGCATAGGCCATCAAGAAGTTCTCATTGCCTAAGACAGTCTTCCCTCCCCCTTGGGTCGTCGCCCGATTGATGGTGACGAACTCCCTGATGACGTTGTTATCGCCGATAATGACATGGGATTCCTCACCCGTAAATTTGAGGTATTGGGGAACTTCTCCAATTGAGGAGAATTGGTATATCTTACAATTTTTTCCGATCGTCGTCCATCCGGTAATGACCACGTGGGGTCCGATCCAGGTGTCCTTGCCGATGGTTACGTTTTCGCCGACGACTGAAAAAGGGCCAATTTCAACGCCTTCGGCGATCCTTGCCCGAGGGTGAACAACAGCCTTTTCGTGTATCATAAAGAGCGCCTCCGACTCCCTTATGCCTTGTCGCTTACCATGGCCATTAATTCCGCTTCGGCAGCCAATTGGTCCTCTACATAGGCTTTCCCCGTAAAGCCCCATATGGATTTGCGCTGTTTTGAAACAACCATTTCCATCCTCATCTGATCCCCCGGGGTGACCGGCCTTCGGAATCGAACCTTGTCGATGGCCATGAAGTAGACCGCCTTTTTCCTCGACTCATCGGCCATCGATTTGAAGGCGAGGACACCAGCCGTCTGGGCCATGGCCTCGACTATCAATACCCCCGGCATGATGGGTTGACCTGGGAAGTGCCCTTGGAAAAAGGGCTCATTAATGGTGACATTCTTTATGCCGACGACTCGCTTTCCCATTTCCAGCTCCACGATGCGATCGACCAGGAGAAATGGGTATCCGTGGGGCAGTATCTCCATAATTTCATTGATTTGGATCATTGATGTCCTCCGATGATTGAGGAGAAGTTTCGTGTTTCGGGTTTTCTCTTGCCTCCAGGTCCTTGATTTTAGCCTCCAATTGGCCAATCCTTCTCCACATTTCCGGCAGTTTGGGGAAGACTATAACCGCCTTCACCTGATCTTTATGGGGTATAGATGGACTTCCGGTTACCACTTGATTGGGAGGGACGTCCTTGACCACCCCCGACTGGGGCCCCACCATGACGTTATCCCCGATCTCAATGTGATCACTCACCCCAACCTGACCGGCCAGTATGACGTTGGAACCGATCTTCGTGCTTCCCGCGATTCCAACTTGGGCGACGATGATGCTATCCTCGCCGATGGTGACGCTGTGGGCCACCTGGACCAAGTTATCGATTTTGACACCCCGTTTGATGATGGTCTTCCCCATGGCGGCCCGGTCAACGGTGGTATTGGCCCCTATTTCGACATCGTCTCCGATTTCCACGATGCCGACCTGCGGTATTTTGACGCTGCGTTTCCCGTCCCTGGCAAAACCGAATCCATCGCTCCCGATGACCACCCCGCCGTGGAGGATCACCCTTTTGCCGATTCTGCTTCCCTCGTATATGGAGACGTTGGGATAGATGAGGGTGTCATCCCCGAGGACCGCGTTGTCGCCGACGAAAACCCCGGGAAAGAGGATAACCCGGTTGCCGATCTCGGCATGATCGCCGATATATACGAAGGGGTAGACGCTGACCCCTTCCCCCAGCTTGGCCGTTGGGCTGACCCAGGCCCGTTGGTCGACACCCCTTGGTTCGTAGGGGCGATGGGCATAAATCCCTAGGATCTTGGCAAAGGCCAGGTAGGGATTTGCCACCCTGAGGAGGGGTTTTTCCGCCTCTCCGACCTTCGGCGAAACGATGACAGCCGAGGCCTCGGTCTGACTCAATTTGGGCAGGTGCCTCGGGTGGGCGATAAAGGTGATCTCGCCCTTTCGAGCTTCTTCGATGGCCGCGACGCCGACGATCTTTACTCCTCCGTCGCCGATAACCTCCCCCCCGACCAGTTGGGCTAGCTCGCTCAGCATTTTTTCCATGGGCGGTTTCTCCCTTGTTATTTTGCGCTGCTGGAGTTGAAGATTTGGATGACGTGATCGGTGAGGTCTATTGCCTTTGAGGCGTAGAGGAGAATTGCCTCATTTTTTTCCAGGATAACGGTGAATTTCTCCTCTTCTCCCAGCTTTTTAACCGTAGCCGCTAGCCCCTCCAATGTCGCTTTGGTGAGCTCCATCTCCTTCTGTTTGAGTTCGGCCTGCCTATCCTCCCCCCACCGCTTGAATTTCTTCAGCTTATTCTGGTACTCCCTTTCCTTTTCCTTCCTCGCATTCTCGCTGAGCATCAATCCCTGCTTCTGGAGGGTTTGCTGGGTAGCCTGAAGTTCTTTCTGCCGTTGGGCAATTTCGGTTTGAAATTTCTGGTATTCGCTCTCCATCACCACCTTTGCCTGCTTGCCGGCCGTGGATTCATTGAGCGCCCTCTGCATGTCCACATATCCGATCTTGATCTCGGCAGCATGGGCCATGGCGCCGAACGCCGAAAGGATCAAGACACCACAAAGAGTGATTACCTTCCCTTTGGTTTCGCCCTTATGCATCTCTTCTATCCCCCCAAAGTCCCATTTTAGAATTGAGTCCCCATGGTAAAGGCCCAAACACTTTGCCTTTCGTCGTCCCGGGGATCGAGGTTGTATCCCCAATCGACCCGAATAGGGCCAGCGGGCGAAAGCCAGCGTATCCCCACTCCCACGGAGTGTCTCCAGTCAAAGTCAAACCTGTCACCCCAGCCTGACCCCCCATCGTAGAAGATAGCCCCCCTCAATCCGAGCTCCCTGCTCAGGGGAAAGATGAGTTCCGAGTTGAAGACAAACATCCTCTCGGCGCCGATCACCTCCCCGGTTATGTCCTCCGGCCCCGCCTCTCCGTATTCGAAGCCCCGTATGGTATTGATGCCGCCAACAAAGAAACGCTCATAAATGGGAACCTGTTTCCCATCGTACCCCTCGACAAACCCAGCCCTTCCCCGGAGGCGGAGCACCGTTTTGAATGGCAGGGGGAAATACCAGTTGGTGTCGCCGACGGCCTTGAAGAAGGTGTTGTCGCCCCCTAAAACCCATCCCGCATTCTCCAGGATGAGGGAGTGTCTCGATCCCTTGGTAGGGGCGTAATAGCTGTCCCTCGTATCCCTCGCAAGCCCAAGGGCGATGCTGATGGTATCCCTTACTCCCTCCTCTTCCTTTACGAAACGAGATGCGAGGGGGGAGACATTGAGAATTTCAACCCTTTCGGCTTTGCCCGTAACGGAGACCGATATGTAGTCCGTGAGGTATTTCCCGAACGTGAGGTTCCCTCCGGCAGCTATGGAGTCGTACGTGTCGAAGTATTGCAACCCGTCGTAATAGACGTTAAAACCAGCGCCTATGGGCATTCCCAGGAGCCAGGGATCGGTGAAACCGAATTTGAGTCGTTGACTGTCCCCTCCCAGTGCAGCCGAAAGATGGGTCTTGTATCCCAGCCCGAAGAGGTTTTTCTCGGAAACCTCGGCCGTTCCCACTACTCCTTCCAACGTGCTAAATCCAGCCCCGAAGCTAATGGCTCCGGTGGGGGCTTCTTCCACTTTGATGTCCAAGTTAATCTTTTCGGGACTGGTTCCTTTACTGGTGGTAAAATCGGCCTCCGTAAAATATCCAGTGGTCCTGAGCTTTTGTCGGCCTCGTTTGAGAGCCGTTGAGCTGAATAGATCCCCGTCCCCTACTTTGAGCTCCCTCCGGATAACCTTGTCCCGGGTCTTTGTGTTTCCGGAAATATTGATTTGCTCGAAATAGACCTTCTTCCCCTTGCGAATATCAAGGGTGAGGTAGACTAGCCTCTTTTCCTCGTCCAGGGAGGTAAGGGGGGAGACATCGACGTAAGCGTATCCTTTGTCCGCGTAAAAATCGGTGATCTTCCGGATGTCCCTCTGAAGTATGGACATACGATAGACTTTTCCCTTCTTCGTGCTCAGGAGCTTGAATAGATCTTTCCGCGTGGTCAGAATATCGCCCTTGAAGTTGATCTCCCCGATCTTGAACCGCTCCCCTTCGTGGATCGTGATGTCGATGTAGATCGATTTCCCATCCTTGGATATCGTGATCTCGGGCTTATCGATTTTAACCTGGATGTATCCGTGATCGAAGTAAAAGGCCTGGAGGCTTTGAATATCCGCATTGAGGATATCCTCGTCCAAGACCCCTCTTTTCGTAATGTACCAAAACCACCCCTTCTTTTTCGTCCTCAAGGGCTTCCGAAGTTTCCTCGCCCAAAAGTGCTCGTTTCCGTGGAATCGGATCTTTTTGACATAGCCTTTCTTTCCCTCCTCGATGGCGAATTCGATGTCTACTTGATTCCCATCGAGATAGTGCACGTGAGGGTCAACCTTTGCTCGATAATAAGCCTTGGATGAATACAGCTCCTTGATGGCGTCAGCGTTCTGTTTGAGCTTCTCCATGTTTAAGATGGTACCGGGAGCTATATCGATCTTTTCCCTTATTTTGGAGGCTTTGATCTTCACGTTTCCCGAGACCAGTATATTTTGGATGGAGGGTTTTTCAACGACGATGAATATGACCTCTTTACCACTTTCCACATCCTTCAGATCGACGATTACGTCGGTAAAAAAGCCCATCTCATAGATGGATTTGAGATCCTTTTGGAGCCGTGGAATTGAGAGGGGTTCGTTCTCCTTGCTCTTGATTTGGCCCCTTATCACGTCCTCGGTTACTTTTTCGTTACCCAGTATGGTGATCTTTACGATCCTTTCATCTTTCCCAAGACACCGGCCTGTTAGGATGAGATAGAGGAGAATACAAACCACTATTCTCCCGCCGAACCTGAGTGCCGGGGTCATATGGATTCCTTGGAAAAGAGTCTTTGGCCAAGATATAGATCTGTGGTGGTTTTGGGTAGTCTTTCATAACAAATAAGTGATCCTTTGTAAATAGGCAAAAGCCAGGTTCTCAACATTAGGCCTCCTCATAGATCTTTCCATCCACCATTTGGATCCTTATGGGCATTCGGCTGGCAATCTCGTGATTGTGGGTTACCACGACTAAGGTCACCCTCTTTTCGGTATTTAACCTCATGAGGAGGTCATGAATGGCTTGCCCCGTTTTGGTGTCCACGTTTCCGGTGGGCTCATCGGCCAGCAATACCGTTGGTTGTAGTATGAGGGAGCGGGCCACAGCTACCCTCTGTTGTTCACCTCCGGAAAGTTCCCCGGGCTTATGGGTGATTCGGTCCCTGAGGCCAACCTCCACGAGGATTTCCTCGGCCTTCCTGGCGGCCTCCCTCTTAAGCATTCCCCGGATCAAGGCAGGCATCATGGTGTTCTCCAGGGCGTTGAATTCGGGCAGAAGATGGTAGAACTGAAAGATGAAGCCTACTTCTCGATTTCGAAATGTGGCCAGCGCCTTTGCTTGCATTTTAAATATGTCCTGACCGCGGTAGATGACCCTCCCCGTCGTGGGCCTATCCAGGGTGCCGAGGATATGCATGAGGGTGCTCTTTCCCACCCCGGATGAACCATAGATGGCCACCGCTTCACCCGGGCAAAAGGTGAGGCTGATTCCCTTGAGGACTTCGACCCTTTTTGAACCATGGCCGAAGAACTTAAAGAGGTTTTCTACGACAATGAGGGGATGAGTAGCCCCCACGGACGTCTTCCTCCTTCCGTAAGGAATTTTCCCGTTAAACCATTGCTGCGGTGGCCTTCTTGGTCCAGGAGGAGATGATGTGCCTTGTGGCTTCCAACCTCTTCCTTGAAAAGGCCTCCAGGGCTCCCCTCAGAGAGGGAAACTCTCCTATGGCCCGATTGAAATCCTCCTTCTCCAATTCCAGGAGTTCGGTTGTTTTCGTGGTCCTCACGCTGGCCATTCGAGGTCGGTTGAAGATCAG
>DAOVIU010000127.1 GCA_030673585.1 Pseudomonadota bacterium
CATGCCTCTCTTTTCACGAAAATCCATATCGCCGGCAGGGAAAGTTCCCCTGAGGGCATGTGCTTGCATTTTGGAATGAAAATTGCAAACCGGCAATGAGAACTCATTAACCCATATGGAGCCAATGGCCATGAAGAGCATGGAATCCGAACCGAGACGGGGGATCGTCCTTTTCGAGAGCCGGAAATTTCCCCGTGAATACATCGAAATATCCCTCTTGTATGCAATCAGGGACAATGGCCAAGATTACCCCCACCAGATGGAAGATTCTATGGAGGGAGGTATCCTCATCTACGTGAAGGATCATTTGGATATGGGGATGAATCTCGATATCGAGATCTTCCCCCCGGAATATTTCGGCTTGAAATCCATCAAAGCCGTAACCCAGATCGTCTGGACCCAATTAAAGGGATCCAACGATGGACAAGAGCATGAATACGGGCTTAAATTCATGGGCATGGATGAGAATAGTATCTCGAGGTTGAAAAAATTACTGAAATATTTGGAGGAATAGCGAAAAAAAGGCGGCCAATTTGGCCGCCTCCCCAACGGGGGGCCAGCCAACACGCGCATAGCCCCCGCCCCATTGACATCTCCCTTTACCTTTAGTTCCCTTTCCCTCCTGTCACCGTCCCCGGTTCTTCCAACAAAAGTAAATAAGAGCTCTTGACTCCAAATCTCCGTGCCTCCATCGAATCCAATATCAAGATGTCCACGTGTCTTTTCTTTCTTCGATGCATTCTGTCTTCAAAAATGAACCTCCCAAATCCATACAGATACACGGTATCGCCGAAGGTAAAGCCGAATTCCCTTTCCAAGTCTCGCGAAAGGGCGACCATCCCAACCCTCACATGCTTGTTACTGGCCGTGATGAAGGGTGAGCTATCCGTCTGAGACCGAACGGGATTGTAGGCCGTCACCTTGACCGGAATGGCTCGTATCTTCACGACAAGTTCCTGGGCCATAAGGCCTGACGTAAAGAGAAGCAAGGACAACATCCCCGCGCATGAAAGTATTTTCCCTAACGTTCTCATCCCGGCGATCCGATGGAACCACTTCTCCATAGATCTCCCGGCTATCGAAAGGTTGACAGAATGAAATAGATGGTAATGACGACCGCAAATGATAATGCCGAAAGGACCAACCAACCCATTTTGGTAAAAGGGCTTCTCATTTTCGTATTATTTCAATTGAAATAGTTGAACGAATCTCCAAAAAAATTTTCCTCTTTATTCTTTTCCATAAATTTTGACATCACATAGAGTATTTGTCAAGGAGAATTTTTTCCCGCCTTCAGCTTAACAACCAAATACTTCAACGGACAACGGCATCTGGAAAGTCCCTATAGCTCTTCCAAATCCCGAATGACCTCAATCTTCGATCTGCCCCTGAGGGCCCCCAACCACCTCCGAAACCCCTCCCCCGCCTTTTTATCGCGGTACATCTCTTCCCACGTCTTTCTCTCTTCCGAATCGTATTTCTTCACATCCGGGCCTTTCAGCTCCTTGAACCGTATGAGGACCCAATCCCCTCCAGTCTTTATGGGCCGACCCGGATAGGGATGTTCGGCGCTCAAAGAGGATACGATCTCCTCCACCCCTTCAGAGAAGCCAATCTTGGGAATGAAACTGGTCCACCTCTTAAAGAGTCCCGTCTCCTCCACCTTCAATCCCTTACTCGTAGCAGCCTCCTTCATCGGCCGCCCCCCTTTTAATTCGGCCAACAACTCCTCCGCCGCCGATTCAGCCCTCTCCCCGGCTTTTTTCTCCCTCAACTCCTTCTCGACCCCATCCCTCACCTCTTCCAATTCTGGCAGATGGGATTCCCGTCTTTCGGTCAGCCTAAATATGTAGAAATCCTTGGCAACCTCAATAACCGGAGAAATCTCCCCCGCCTTGAGGGAGAACACGATGGATGTCATCTCATCGCTCGGGGGAATCCCCTCGATCTTTTCCCCCCGGCTGAAAAAACCCGTTTCGTTAGCTGACACGTGGTACTCCTCGGCAACCTGCTCCATTTCTCCGCCTTTGTAAAGGGTGTAGAGGGTTTCCTCCACGCTCCTCTCCGCCAAATCTCGGGCTCTTTGATCCCTTAGTGTGGACTCAATGGACTTCCGCACCTCGTCCAGACCCTGGGTCTTCTCTTCCTTCACGTCCTCGACCTTGATGACATGGAATCCAAATTGTGTCCTGACAACGGGGCTGATTTCTCCCGTTTGTAGGGAGAAAGCCGCATCCTCGAATTCCTTAACCATTCTCCCCCGGGGAAAATACCCCAAATCACCACCCTTCTTGGCCGTGGGGCCTTCGGAATATTTTTCGGCCAACGACCCAAAATCCTCCCCCTTCTTGGCCTTGGCCAGCACTTCCTCTGCCCTTTTGCGGGCTTCCTCGGTTTTCTCGGGGATTGCATCAGGGGGGACTTGGACGAGGATATGTCTCGCCCTCACCTGACTTTGAACGACGAAATCATCGATATTCGTTTCATAATAGGTCTTGATCTCGTCTTGTAATATATCCACCTTGTCCCTGAAGTCCTTCGGTCGAAACACCAGGTATTGCAGGTTCACTTTTTCAGGGATTCGGAAACTCTCACGATGGCTCGAGAAGTATTCCTCAACTTCGGCACGGGTGGCCTCTGATTTCTCCAAAAAATCCTCGGCCTTTAGCCTAATGAACTCGAGGTTTACCCTCTCGTTCTCGATGAGGTATGCCTCTCGGGCTTCCTCTTCGGACATAGTACCGGTATTTTGCAGGATTACATTTCTCACCTTGTCGATGAGGAGATGTTGTTCTTGCATCTGTTCGAAATCCTCAGGTTCAATCCGATTGAACCTGAGGAGCCTCAGATACGTCCCCCTATCGAATTTCCCATTGACCTGAAACAGGGGTAAGGATTGGATGCTCTTCCTGATTTCCTCGGGACTCACCCGGAGTTTCATTCGATGCCCCTCTTGATAGAGGAGGATATTGTTGATGAGCTCATTGAGGGCCTGTTGTTTCAACCCGAGAGCCCTAATCGTCTCATCGGAAAGCCGGTCTTTGAATCTACTCCTGTACATCGCAAGCAGATTTTGATACGTCTGATTGAAGTCTTTCACCGTGATGAACTGTCCATTCACCTCTGCCACCATGCCCTCATACCTTCCCCTAATACGTCCCCAACCAAAGTAGAAGGCGAAAACGACGATAATGAAAACGAGGCCTATCTTGATAATCCACGAGGTAGCGTGAGTCCGCATATATTTGAGCATCAAACACTCCTTCCCTTCACCTCGACATGGAGAAATTCCGCAATCATCATTTATTTACTTGACCCCGGGTATTTATCTGGTAATAATTAAATATTTGAATTTGCAAGTAACAAACCATATCGTAAGCGGATTGTCAACAAAAGGAGCCACGCAATGAGCCCGATTCATGCGGGGGGACACTATGGTATTCGATAGTCTTTGGGGAGTTTTCTCCAACGATCTCGCCATCGATTTGGGAACGGCCAATACCTTAGTCTACCTCAAAGGAAGGGGAATCGTGTCCTCCGAACCCTCGGTCGTCGCCGTGCAAAAGGACAGGAAAGGCGAAATGAAGGTCCTTGCCGTGGGGAAAGCGGCGAAGGAGATGTTGGGGAGGACCCCCGGGACCATTTTCGCCATCCGCCCAATGAAGGACGGCGTGATCGCCGATTTCGAGATAACGGAGGAGATGCTGAGGTACTTCATTACCAAGGTCCACAACCGAAAAACCCTGGTGCGGCCGAGGGTTATCGTCTGCATCCCTTCCGGTATTACCCCCGTCGAGAGAAGGGCAGTGAGGGAATCCGCTGAATCGGCTGGGGCACGGGAGATCTACCTCATTGAAGAGCCGATGGCTGCTGCCATTGGTGCTGGGCTCCCCATCACCGATGCATCGGGAAACATGATCGTCGATATCGGTGGAGGCACGACGGAAGTAGCGGTGATTTCGCTCTCTGGCATTGTCGTGAGCCAATCCATCCGGGTGGCCGGTGATAAAATGGACGAGGCCATCCTCCAATTTGTCAAGAGGAAATACAACCTCTTAATCGGTGAAAGGTCTGCAGAGCTCATCAAAATTGAGGTCGGCACCGCATATCCCGAAGAGAACCCGAGGACGATGGAGATAAAGGGAAGGGATCTCGTAAGCGGCATTCCAAAGACCTTGGAGATCAATGGGGAAGAAATTCGGGAGGCCTTAGCCGAGCCCATAAACACCATCGTGGAGACCGTGAGGATCTCCCTGGAGAGTACTCCCCCTGAACTGGCGGCTGACATTGTGGATAAGGGGATCGTGCTCGTTGGAGGTGGGGCTCTTTTGAGAAATCTTGATGTCTTGTTGAGGGAGATAACGAGCCTCCCCATCACCATTGTGGATGATCCACTCTCGGCTGTGGTTTTGGGTGCGGGTAAGGTACTGGACGATCTCGACTTGCTCAAATTAACAACGGTCCACTATTAGCACGTTTTTCAGCCCCATGATGGAGAAGGAACTATCGATTTTCAGGAGATATCGAATCCCATTCTTTGGCGTCATCTTCCTCACCGCCGCCCTGCTCAGCATCTCCTCCAGAATCAATAATGTGGAAAGGCTCGCCTTTATCGATTGGTTCTTCCTGGAAATTACGTACCCTTTTCAAAAGGCGGTTACCTACTCCAGCGAAGCGATTGGTGACCTGTTTGATTCTTACGTTCTTCTGGTAAACCTGAAAAGGGAAAATGAGGCCCTGAGGAGAATGGTGGCCAGACTTCGAGAGGAAAATAGTTTCCTGAGGGAAAAGGCCATCGCCAGCGAAAGGCTGCGACATCTCCTCCAGTTCAGCAAAAAAATCCCCAAATCCATATTGCCCGTTCAAATCATTGGAATCGACCCATCGAGTTGGTTCAGGACAATTGTCATTGACAAGGGAACCAAACATGGGGTCGAACGGGGGATGGCTGTTGTTTCACCGGAGGGAATCGTGGGACACGTCCTGCAAGCATCGCCCCACTGCGCAAAGGTCCTGCTGATCACCGACTTTAATAGCTCAGTGGATGCTATTATTCAGAGGAGTAGAGCCAAGGGCTTGGTTGAGGGAAATGGAGAGAATTTCTGCCGTTTGAAGTATGCACCGCGGACGCACGATATTCAACCGGGAGACAGAGTAGTGACATCTGGGCTAGGAGGTCGGTATCCAAAGGGCTTGATGATCGGCAAAATCAGAAAAATCAAGAAGAAGAGCTACGGCCTCTTTCAACAAGCCGAAATTATACCAAGCGTCAATTTTGCAAAACTTGAGGAGGTATTCGTCATTACCGAAAATCACCCGATCGATGTCC
>DAOVIU010000208.1 GCA_030673585.1 Pseudomonadota bacterium
GGTGGATATCGTTATCAGTTCCACAGGGGCCCCACATCACATCTTGCGCCCCGAGGATGTCCTCGGGGTGATCAAAGCCAGGAAAAACAAGCCCATGTTCTTCATCGACATCGCCGTTCCGAGGGATATTGATCCCGAGGTAAACGAGATCGAAAACGTCTACCTGTACGACATCGATGATCTCCAGGAAGTGGTTGATGCAAACAAGGAACGCAGGGAACGAGAGGCCAGGAGGGCGGAGGAACTTGTCGAAGAAGAGGTGCTCAAATTTTACCATTGGTATAAATCGCTGGACGTAGTGCCGACCATCGTCTCCCTCAAGGAGAAATTGGAGGAGATTAGGGAAAAGGAGCTGAGCAAAACCGTTTCCTCGTTTGCCCAAATCACCGAAAAGGAGCGGAAATCGCTCGAGGCGCTCACCTCGGCCATCGTAAAAAAGATCCTCCACGATCCCATCACCTTTTTGAAAAGTTCCGACCTCAATATGGATACGCACGTATACGTGGATGCAGTGCAAAAGCTCTTCCGGAGGGAGAGGGGGGGGGGAGGTAGAGCGAAGGAACAGGGGGGAGATGAAGGAGATTAGGATTGGCACACGGGGATCTCCGCTAGCCCTATGGCAAGCCAATTGGGTGAGGGAGAATCTATCTGGGGGCTTTCCCCAACTGAGGGTATCCCTAACGAGGATAAGAACTAAGGGTGATAAACTCACCGATGTCAGCTTAGCCGAAATCGGGGGAAAAGGCCTTTTCGTCAAGGAGATTGAAGAGGAGCTGCTCGAGGCGCGGATCGATCTGGCCGTCCACAGCATGAAGGATGTGCCCGTCCAATTACCCGAAGGACTCCACATTCGCTCCATCCCCCGGAGGGAAGACCCCGGAGACGTTCTCATCTCCAGGAATGATCTCACCCTGGAGGACCTCCCCTCTGGGGCCAAAATCGGTACGAGCAGCCTCAGGAGAAAGGCTCAACTCTTATCCTATCGGCCGGATTTTGACATCATACCCCTGCGGGGGAATGTGGATACCCGGGTGAGGAAACTGGAAGCCATGGATCTCGATGCCATTGTTTTGGCTGCCGCCGGGATAAAAAGGATGAGATTGGAGGGACACATTTCCCATCATATTTCGCCGGAGGTGTGTCTTCCCGCCATTGGACAGGGGGCTCTGGGGATTGAGACCCGAATCGCCGATGATGAGGTCAATCAGTACGTCGGTTTCCTCGACCACGAGGCTACTCATATGTCGATCACGGCAGAAAGGGCTTTTTTGAGGAGGCTTGAGGGAGGGTGTCAAGTTCCCATCGCCGCATGGGGCAGCGTATCGCACGGGGGCACGTTGAAACTGAGGGGACTGGTGGGGACCCTGGATGGAAGGAAGTTGATCAAGGGCGGGGTTGAGGGGAAGGTGGGAAAAGCCGAGGAGTTGGGGATGACCTTGGCCGAAAACCTCCTCTCCCGGGGAGCAGACGAGATATTGAGGGAGGTTTACGGAAGGGAAATCGTCCGCGCGCTGTAGATGGAAAGGAAGAATGGAAAAACCCCTGTCAGGAAGGAGGATAGTCATCACAAGGGCCCGAGGGCAGGCAGCGGAATTTTCCCTGTTGCTCAAGGGATATGGGGCCCAGGTGATCGAATTTCCGACCATTGAGATTGTTCCCCCCGATAGCTGGGACCCCGTGGACAGGGCGATAGGGAGGCTTGCGGCGTATCATTGGATCATTTTTACGAGCGCCAACGGGGTTAGATTCTTCATGAAGCGGTTGAAACTGAAAAAGAGGCAATTAGCGGAGTTCCGCAGTCTTCGGTTCTGCGCGATTGGGCCCAGGACGGCTGGTGAGGTCGAGAAGGCAGGCGTGAACGTGGACTTGATTCCGGACCAGTATTGTGCCGAGGCACTAGTTGGGAGATTGGGGATTGAGGAACTGGCGGGAGTGCGGATATTGCTGGCCCGGGCAAAGAAGGCACGAGATATCCTTCCGAGGGAATTGCGCAAGTTGGGGGCCATCGTAGACGTAGTCGAGGTCTATCAAACGATAATGCCCGATATCAGCAGAGGGAAGATTGAGAAGATATTCCATGGGGAGGGGATTGATCTCATCACCTTCACCAGTTCCTCAACGGTGGACCATTTCATCCACATGTGTGAGGAGAAGGTTGGATCAAAACCCCCGTTGGCCGGAGTGGCCATAGCAGCCATCGGCCCCATTACCGCAAACACCCTGCAAAGACGGGGGATAACTCCCCATATTGTCGCCAATTCCTTTACCATCCAGGCTCTTACCGAGGCCATCGTAGACTATTTCACGGGAAGAACTTGATCTCCCTCTCCATTGTGGGTATCTCAGCGGCTTCCTCTCCCTTTTGGTGTGATAATCCGCATGATATTCCCCTTTTCGTTCGGAAAGGCATCCCCAGGTGTAGGGGTCGGGAACATGAGGGGTGAGCTATCTCATTAATTTCACTGGACAATATGGGAAAAATAGGCTATAAATAAATACTGGAACTCAAAATTCCCTCGATAAGGAGGCACAATGAATTTTCCCCAGCTTCGCTTACGCAGACTGAGAAGGAACGAACGCATGAGGAGACTGGTGAGGGAGACGAGCTTGAGCGTGGATGACCTCGTTTACCCGTTATTCGTCCGCCCGGGAAAGGGGGTGAAAATCCCTATTTCGGCCATGGTCGGACACTTTCAGCTCTCCATCGATCAGATCATTCAGGAAGTGGACGAGGTGGAGAGGTTGCGAATACCGGGCGCTATCTTGTTCGGGATTCCGGAGAAAAAGGACGAGGTGGGCTCGGAAGCGTATTCGGATGATGGTATTGTCCAAAGGGCCATCAGGGCGATCAAGGAGGAATTTCCCGATTTCTTGATCATTACCGATGTCTGCCTTTGTGAATATACCTCTCACGGTCATTGCGGGGTGGTGGAGGGCGATCAGATCCTGAACGATCCGACGTTGGAATTGTTGGCAAAGCAGGCGCTATCTCACGCAAGGGCGGGTGCGGATATGGTGGCCCCCTCCGATATGATGGATGGCAGGGTTTCGGCCATCCGAAAGGCACTAGATGAAAACGGGTATAGTGAAATCCCCATTTTGGCATATTCCGCCAAATTTGCCTCCAGCTTTTACGGCCCCTTCAGGGAAGCGGCGGAATCGGTACCTCAGTTCGGGGATCGAAAATCCTACCAGATGGACTTCGCCAACGCCCATGAAGCCTTAAGAGAAGTCAGCCTGGACATCCAAGAGGGAGCCGACATCGTCATGGTTAAGCCCGCCCTTCCCTACCTGGACATCATCGCCCGGGTGAAAGAGGAATTCAAGGTCCCAGTGGCGGCCTATAATGTGAGTGGGGAATATGCAATGATCAAGGCGGCTGCCCAATTGGGATGGATAGATGGGGAGAAGGTGATGATGGAGTCCCTTTTGAGCATCAAGAGGGCAGGGGCCGATTTCATCTTGACCTATTTTGCCAAAGAGGCTGCTAAACGGTTATGAGAGAGTTTAAGCGGGAAATCTCCCCTGCGCCGCCATTGAGAATGGTGGCCTGGGAGATTACCCGTGGGTGCAATCTTTCCTGTTCGCATTGCAGGGCTCTATCGGGTGAAGGTCCCTATCCGGGGGAACTCACTACGGAGGAATGCCTGCGGCTGGTGGACGATATCGCTTCCTTTTCCAACCCCGTCATCATCTTAACCGGTGGTGAGCCGATGCTGAGGCCGGATGTATACCGGATAGCCGAATACGGGACGGGGAAGGGGTTGCGGATGGTCTTGGCCACCAATGGGACCCTCCTTACCGAGGAGAGTGCCAGAAGATTGGTTGGGGCGGGCATACGGAGGATTAGCATCAGCATCGATGGCGCGGATGCAAAAAGCCACGATGAGTTTCGAGGCGTAAATGGATCTTTCGAAGGCGCGTTGGAAGGAATTCGATATGCGAAAAAGGTGGGGCTGGAGTTTCAGATCAACACGACGGTTACCCAATACAACCTCCATGAACTCCCCCAAATTTTGGATTTGGCCGTGGGTTTAGGGGCGGTCGCCCATCATCTCTTCTTGTTGGTTCCAACGGGTAGGGGCAAGGGGTTGCAGGGCAAGGCCATTTCCCCCCATGACTACGAGGAAGTATTGAACTGGTTCTATGACCA
>DAOVIU010000312.1 GCA_030673585.1 Pseudomonadota bacterium
CTCCCCCCTTTATCCAAAAACGAGATAATTTTCCTTTTCGGCATGTGTCAAGTTTTCTTGGTCGATTTCTTTTTGACGATTCCCTGTTAAGGAACCTTTGCCCGTAACCACTGAAGCACTTCCCATGTGGCCTCGAGGTCCTCCTGGTTATATTTCAGGATTTCATCCATTATCTTCTGTCTTTCATCGGGATTTTCCATTTCCGTGGCCTCAATATATTTCGCCATAGCCCATTCCCCCTGGCCCTCGGGAAGGGTCCGGCTATACCCTGCCTGTTTTTCTACCCTTTTCAAGCTGTAACTGTAATCTGGCAGAATAATGGCCTCTCTCGTTACCTTCAGGAGATCCAATAGGTTTCGCATTACCCTTTCCGCTATCCCCCCCGGATCGCCATACCGCTCGATATAGGTCTTCACTTTCCCCCTTTCGTATCCCGACCAGTGGATTAAGGGCAGATCCCCATATGCAGCAAAAATCTTTTCGCAACCGCCGAGGAATTCAAACCATCCCTGACGATCACCATCTGGCCCAAAGCCGGAAACGGCGGGCATGTAATGGCTCGGCCTCTCTCCGTAAACCCGAAGGCCCCATAGATATATCTTATCCATCTCGTCCAATTGCGGTGGCAGGCCCTCTATGTCGAAGATGGCAACATTATGAGCCCGAGGCAGGTTGAGCTTCCCAATAACCACTTCTCTGTTTTCCGCCAGAGCAAGGGCCTGTCTGACGATGAAGTCGGCCTTCCTGCCCACCCTTTGTTCACGGCCGCCCCATGGGCGCTTGAACTCCGAAAGATTGGCTTCATCGAGCTCGGCAAGCTGCCGAATCGTCCTTATCCCAGATCGACGGAGCGCGGTAACAAGGCCTCTGTCGACTTCAGGGACCAGGGCCAAGTCTTGGGAAGCCTCGGCCTTCTCCCAACAATGCTCGAAGAATCCACATGGTTGACACCTGGACCACCCCACCGGATCATCGGGCTCCTCCGATTGTTGTTGAATTTCGTTGATCCTGGAAAGGGTGTCGAGGACCCCTACCCCGCCGTCATATGGAATCTCCACAATCTCACCGGTGCCGGATACGACCTCTAGCCCGGCTATTTTCTCCCCGGTCGTCTGTTCGTAGAGCCAGCCGTAAAGGATGAGCTGATGTACTATTTCCGAATGATCCACCTCATTTACCCTTCTGGAGATTTTGCAGTCGCGGATAAGGTAGGAATTTCCCTTCCGAATCATGAAGTCCGGAACACCGACAACATTTCTCCGAACAGACCCGAGCGTCGTCTCAGCGCGGAAAGCCGGTTGATAGATGACGGGAGTCCCTTTACGGACGAGTTCCCTTGTCTCACAAACGGCCTCGGCGAAATCGAGCGAACTCAAATCCTCTACCTCTCCGAGGGAGGCGAGATAGACCTTTTCGTGCTGCTGCCCAAGCCTGAGGAGGATCTGCTCGTATGGCCCAGGCTCCGCCTCCGGCTCACCCCTATACTTCAAATAGACCCGCAGGGCGCACTCTCCAGGCTGATAGTAGGTGTAAATATCGGAAGCAGTGAGGTTCATTCCTGCCCGCTCACGTCATTTTTGGTCATCGGCGTTGTCGATCTCGGTTCGCAACATTCGAGCGTAGTAGCCGTCCACGGTATAGAGGGCCGCGGCCGGGTTGTGGCCGAGGACTCGATCCTTTGCAATGAGGACTGTGGTGAAAGCCTCGCTGTATTTGAAAAAGAGGGAGTCGTGGCCCACGCAGAGGCCTACCAGGATATTGAATTCGGTCTTCTCCTCATTGAGAACGACGGCCTGTACGATGGGGCTGCACATTGCCTCGAACTGCCCTATTTTTACCTTCTCCTCCTCCCGAATCCCGATGGTTTCCTTCGGCGTCGCCCCTATCTTGCAGGCAACCGAGACCACCTCAAAGCCCTGGGCCTCGAGGATTCTCGTCAGGGCTTGGGCCTCGGAAGGAAGGCCGTTGCAGAAGGCGATCCCGAGCTTCCGGTAGCCCATTTTCTTGGCAAATTCGCAGATCTCCTGAACCCTTGGCTTCACGGGATGAGCTACGTAGGGCTGAATGTGTCGGTTGCTGAAACATTCGGCCTCCTGGATCGAGGCCATCCTCGCGAATTCCCTGACCTCGGGCTTCTCGTATTCGCTCAGCGTTCTCTCGATGGTTTCAATGCGATTTTTGGTCGGACAGAACTTTGGGCCTTTTCCACCCTCTTCGGTGCAGATCCTTTCCTTTACAGAGCACTTGGCACATGCGGGATCTCCGCTCCCCTCCATAACAAAACCTCCCTTCCAGGCGTTCGCCTTCCGCCTCCTATTCGGTATACGGTGCACCAGTCATTAAATGAGCATTTGATATCGACTACATGCGGCATTCTTGACTGGAGAAAGCCTCAGTCGGAACCTCATTGTCCTGCGCCTGCCATATGTTCGAGCCGGGAAATGCGCTCCACGGGTGCCGGATGGGAATAGTAGAACCAAGCATAGAGCGAATGGGGTACAAGATTAGCCAGGTTTTCAGCGGCCAAGCGCCTCAGGGCGTCTCCCATGGGTTTCGCCGTCCCCATCAGGGCAACGGCGGCTTCATCCGCCTCGCGTTCAAACTTCCGGGAAAGAGCCGATCCCGCGGGCCGAAGGAAATAGCCAAGAGGGCTCATGAGCACACCGACAAGAAACAGCCCGATATATGCGACGGGTTCAGGGAAACCGAAGGTTTGATACATGAAAGGCCAATCCAGCAATTTCGCCACCAGGTATAACCCAATCAGGGATAGTATCTCCATGACGATGAGCTGTTTGAGTACGTGCTTTTTCCTCCAATGTCCCGCCTCATGGGCGAGGACCGACATGATTTCCTCCTCGGGATGAGAGGTCAATAGGGTGTCGAAGAGAACAATCCGTTTTGTCCTGCCGATCCCGGTGAAGTAGGCGTTGGTGTGTTTGCTCCGCTTGCCGGCATCCATCTGAAACACACCTTTTACCCGGAGCCCGGCTTTCCCCATCAGGGAAACGATCCGATCCCTC
>DAOVIU010000163.1 GCA_030673585.1 Pseudomonadota bacterium
GGACGAAGAAGGTAAGGTCCTCGATTTCCTCTCTGAGGCTGGGATCAAACACCTTCACCAGCCACTCCCTGATTTCATTGATGGTCATAACCACCGTGCGGTCCATTCCCACCGCACGATTCATATCCTTGAGGTACGAGGAGGTTTTCAGTTGATCGAGGGCCTCCTCCGCGTGTATTCCCATTACCTTTCTTCGCAGAATGTATACGTTCCCCTTGTCCCGGAGGATGGCGACGGACGGATTTACCTGAATCGTTGTATTGCAAAACCGCATCCCCGATGCATACTGGCTGATTTTCCTCAAAAACCGTCTCTTCTTCTCAATGGAGGAAAGGAAAAGGGGGGATATTCTCTCGAAGATATACTGTATACCCTCATGACGAAACTCCCTCAATTTCGTCGGATCAAACCCCAGTTCGAGCAGATCCGAGATTTTCATTTCAAGGGGGCCCTCGCTTGCCTTTCCCTCCATCCAGGATGATAGGTAGGGACGCCTGTACATGGGAAGACCTTCGATATAACGGGCAGGCTCTTTTTTTAGCTCCTCCGGGAGATCCCGAATGATTTTCCCTTCTCCCCATATCCCGGTCTCTTCCGATCCCCATAGGGAGTACGGCTGAATGGGCAGCCCCTTGATTCGGTCCGATATGGGGATTTGATCGAGCGACTCTCCGCCCGTGTAGCCGAGGAGTGTTCCAATCCTCCTCCGGAATCCGGCCACCTTCGTGGCGAACTTGGTGAACATGAAGCGCATGAGCGGAGTCGAGGTTCCAGTTGAGAGCTCCTTTTCGAAAAGGCGCTCCAAGGCCTGGTACACGGATCGAAACCCCGCGATAGTCCGCTTGACCATGGCTTCGTTGTCATGCATGTCGATGACCGGCCTCTTCTTCCTGAGATTGAAGAGGAGCTTGATAAGCTTGCCCCTGAGATCAGAAGTCTTGATGGAGGTTGGGACGTATACCATGTAGCGTCCCTCTCCATTGAGGATGTCATCGCCGATCAGCGCTTCGATAGGTTTCCAACCGGCTTTGGTGTAAATGTCGTAGGTCGGTTCCCCGGGGGGAATGATGTTGTCGAGAAGTCCCACGGCCCCCTTCTGCCCGGCAAACTCCCTAAAGGCCTTGAGAATCTTGTGTCCCAACCCTCGGCCACGAAAGGGAAACAAAACCTCCACATACACCAGGTAATAGCACGGTACGGGTTTCCCAAGGTAGATCATATTGAGATAGCCGAGAGCTTCCCCTCCCTCCGTATGGATCTCGAAGGTGTGAAAGGGCTGAGCGTCCTCTTGGGGCTTGAAACGTTCGATCTTCGCTCCATGGACGGTGCTTCCGATTAACTCGTTGAGCTCACTGAATACCTCATAGGGGGACCCTGTCATGGGCTCCCTTAGCTGTCCTTCTAAGGTCATGTCGATAACCGCCAGGGTATCCTTGAGGCCGATTCGTGCCCTCTTGAACCTTTCATTGATCCGTGCAACCTCTGAGTCCATCTTTTTCAGCCCCGAAAAATAAAAAGGACCATGGGTTTTGGTCCATGGCCCAGAAGCTAAATGGCCATGGGCAACCCGTTGGGTCTGCCCATGGCCATTTTCCCTTTTCACATCGTGATTTACAGGGTCAGGCGCAGATGGACAGACCCAGGGGGAAAGTAATAAAATCGAAAGCACCACCCCATGGCCTTACCACCATATCCCCGCATCTTGCCCATCCTTAAAATCTCATTGAAAGAGGTTTTTATATACCTGAAATATCCAGTCTTTGTCAAGTCTTTTTTCAATACTTTTCAAAAAATACGAGGCCAGGTAAAAATGAATTAACATTATCATAAGAGCGTGAGCAAATCTCCCACTGACTCCAATATGGCGTCCGGGGCTTCTGACTCCAGTCGATTCAGATTCGAAGTCCCCGTCAATACCCCAACAGTCCAGGTTCCTGCGGCTTTTCCAGCCTGGATGTCGACGGCTGAATCCCCAACGTACATAGTTTCATGGGGTTGGACATTCAGGATTTCCATGCATTTCAGAAGTGGGTCGGGGAAGGGCTTCAGCTGGGGCACCTCAGTTCGCCCGAGCACACAATGAAGATGGGGATGGAGGTTCTTGGCCTTCAGGAAAGGGACCACCATCTCGGTCATCGACGAGGTCGCAATGGCAAGGGAGAATCCCCTCCTTCTCAGCTCCTCGAAGAGGGGGCTTACCCCATCAATCAGCTCCACTTCGCCCCGGGAGAAGATTTCCCTAAATGCATCCATGGCCAGGGTTTTGAACCGCTCAACGGTTCTTTCCCGATTTTTCAAATGGTGAGGAAATATGATGTCGGAGAGTTTTACCCCCTGACTGAGGCTCTCGAAAAGGAATTCCCTTGAGAAAGGCATGTCCATGCCCAGGATTTCCATGATATCTTTCAGGATGACATGGTACACGTCAATGGAATCGATGAGGGTTCCATCCATGTCAAAGATGATGGCCCTGATGGAGTGAAAGGGCCTCTTCCGGGAGATTAACATCGGCTCGTACCCTGTCTGAAACTGGCCATATGATCTTGGGTAACCTAAAAAATATACAGGAAAGAAGGATCCTTAACAATGGAGGATGGGTCAAAGGGGCTAAGAACCTCGATTAGCAAGACATCTCGGCTGAAAGCCCGCCAGGGAAGAATGCACCGGTGGTTTTCTATTTGCATTTTCCAACATTCTGGGTAAGATAAGGGGAATTGGTTACCGAAAACCTTCACCCGTCGATCCATCTGCTTCACGGTAAATCCATGAAAAAGGAGGAGAGGGAATGAAATTCAAGCCCGAAGAGGTCAGCTTTCACATGGAGGAATACCAGGCAATCCTTGCGGAGCAGCGTCCCAAAGACTATCCGCCCATGATGAAGAAGGAGGTTCTTGGGAAGGTGGACCTCCGCCATCGTCGGCCCAATTCCTACACGAGGAATGGAAAGGCCCTGGTCTCCGTCGTTATGGCCGAAAAGGATCTCAAGAGCGACATTCGAAAGGCCGTGGATCTGATCGGCGGGTTCGGCAAATCGGTGAAATCCCAGGACCGCATCCTCCTGAAGCCCAATTTCAACAGCGATGACCCACCTCCTGGCGCAACGGCCATGGACTTTCTGATAACCGTCATCGACCTTTTGCGGGAGCATGGCTGCACCCGAATATCGGTGGGAGAGGGTTCAGGCCGTGCCTGGGTGCCTACTGAGAAAGTCTTTCAAAAAACGGGCCTCTCCTCCAAGATGGTCGAAATGAAGGTTCCCTTACTGAATTTCGACCGATCCCAGTACCTGGATGTGCCCATTGGAGGTGAATACCTCGACCTCATGGCTTACCCAAAGGACTTGGAGAGCTTCGATAAAATCATCTACCTGCCGACGATGAAAACCCATATGACAGCAGGGTTTTCCTTGAGCTTGAAGCTCACCGTGGGGTTGGTTCACCTCTGGGATCGAGGCATCCTCCACGGAGACAACAACATGTTCGTTTCCCAGCGAGTTGCGGAGATAAACATTCCCATTAAGCCCGACCTGATTATCATGGACGGACGGATCTCTTTCGTCAGCGGTGGACCAGCTATTGGATTGGCGGTTCATCCCGGAGTCATCCTCGCATCCGGTGATCCAGTTGCGTTGGACGTGCAGGGCGTTCGCCTTCTCCAGAATTACGCCGCGGTTAACCACCTGGTCACCGATGCATGGAATCTGCCGCAGATTAAGACCGCTGTGAAGCACGGCCTGGGAATCCAAGATGACGGCGACCTGGTTTTGGTTCGATGAAGAGCAATTTGAGATTAATTGCCAAGCGCTAAGTTGACCTTGGATGGGTGTATCATGGAAAAGAGTGTATCTCAGCACGTATCGTTTGATGACTTAAAGGCTTTTTGCAAAGGGGTTTACAAGAAAGTGGGAGTGCCTGATGAAGAGGCAGAAATTGTGGCAGACCTCCTGGCCAGGGCGGATCTTCGTGGCGTTGAAACCCACGGCGTGACAAGGCTCCCTATATACATTCAAAGGATTCAGAAGGGGTATGTACGAGCTGTGAGCAAAATCACCTTTATTAAGGAGAAGGGACCTACGACCTTTGCCGAAGCTCATGGTTCGATGGGACACGTTGTGGCTTTTAAGGCTATGCAGATAGCTATCAAGAAGGCAGAGGAGTACGGAATTGGTTGGGTTTCCATTAAGGACAGCGGTCATTTCGGCGTGGCAGGGCTTTTCCCCATGATGGCGCTTGAAAAGGATTTTATTGGCTACATCATTACGAACTCTGCACCGATGATGGCCCCATATGGTGGACGGGAGCGAATTATTGGTAACAACCCCCTGTCCTATGCATTTCCCACTGGTGAATACCTGCCAGTGGTTGTGGATTTCTCGTGCAGCGTTGTTTCCTCAGGGAAACTGATCCTGTGCCGGAAGAAGGGTGAGAACATACCTCTTGGTTGGGCCTACGACAAAGATGGGTTACCTACAGAGGACCCATACGAGGGATATGAGGGGGGAGGCTCCCTGGCCCCGATGGGGGAACATAAGGGGTATGGATTGGCTTTATCCCATGAGATACTCACGGCCATTTTGACGGGAGGCAAATGGACCCGGAACATAAAGAGCCTTTATGAAGAGGATAAAACAGGCATTCAGGGAACCTGCCATTCGTTCATGGCCATAGAGCCAGACTGCTTGATAGGGAAGGAACAGTTTAAGAAAAGCATGAATAGTTACATCAAGATCATCAAGGAAAGTGGGAAAGCAGAAAATA
>DAOVIU010000053.1 GCA_030673585.1 Pseudomonadota bacterium
GGGGATAATCGCTCCCGAACAGGATCTTGTCAGCTCCCACAATAGTTACCGCCACGGAATAGATCTCCCGACGATAGAGAAAGGGGGAGGCCGCTGTATCGTACCAAATCCTCTTTGCGGCCTTGGCCACCTCGGGCATCAGTTCATAGAAAAAGAATCCCCCTCCCCAATGGGCCAAAATGACCCTCAGCCCGGGAAAACCGCAAATAAAATCGTATATGGATTTCAGTGGGATACTGCACTTCCCCGGATATGGGTGCCCCACCGTTTCGTTGCTATGAAGCATCAATGGAAGATCCGCTTTTTCCAGGATTTCACAGATGGGCTTCATCGAGCGGATATCGTATGAGGCGAGATCGGTGGTATACCAAGCCAATTCCCCGATTCCCCTCATTCCCAGGCTGATGCACCGTTCCGCCTCCTGAATGGCCCCATACCTATCATCGGGCTGGATACAGCCAAATCCGATAATTCTCTCGGGAAAACGGCGCATTCCCTCCAAAATATAGTCGTTTCCCGCGGCACATAGCCCGCTGTCCGACCACGGAAATCCACACACCACGGCCTTGTCGACTCCCGCCTCGTCCATTGAGCGGATCAATTCCTCTACCCCCACCATTTTCGCCTTTTCATCCTTGTAGATCTCCCCAAAGGCCGGGTCCCTTTGGGCATACGTGTCCCTACTCCTCCTCACCTCGTCTGGGAATACATGGGTGTGGCAATCGATGATCATCAGGCTCCCGCTCCCTTTCAACTCCCCGGCTATCTAAAGCTTCCGTCTCCCCAAACTCCAATATCCATCAGACAAAGGCGCTGACGTCCCCCTTCCCCCTTCGGATGACCTTGGGGACTTCATCGGTTAGGTCGATAATGCTCGAATGTTCTGCCACGATAATGCCTCCGTCAATGACCAAATCAAGGTTTTTGCCAAAACGTTCCTCGATCTCCCGGGGATCACTGTAAAGCTCCTCGTCCGGCCGATATACACTCGTGCTAACGATGGAGTGGCCCAATTCCCCCACCAGGGCGAGGCAAACGGGATTGTCGGGAACCCGAATCCCAACGGTCTTCTGCTTGGTCATCACCATTTTGGGGACCAACTTCGTGGCCTCGAGTATAAAGGTATAACCTCCGGGCAGGAGTCGTTTCATCGTTTTATAGGCATAATTCGAAACATGGGCATATCGACTGATATCCTTCAAATCCGAACAGATAAAGCTCAGGGGCTTGTTCCGATTGTGTTTCTTAAGCCTGTAGATCTTCTCAATGGCCTCTTTATTAAATAGGTCACATCCTATCCCATAGATGGTATCGGTGGGATAACCGATCACGCCCCCCTGCTTGAGTACCTCGACGACCCTCCTGACCAACCTGAGTTGCGGATTTTGAGGATTGATGCTAATGATCATTGATTATTCCTCCCTCTCAGTTACGTTCGACCTCCGCATGATCAAAAATATTATCGAGAAATTTCCCCGTTAATTCAAGGTCATTCTTCCGGGGCCTGCTGAGCTTTGGGGGCGCCTCTGGGCCTCTCGTTTCTCCCCATACGCATAGGGACCTCAAAGGGAAAGGGCACTTGCGAGGGCAAGTGCTTCGCTGGGAATTGGATCAACGGAGAGTATCGGCAAGTCAACGCGAGAAGTGCATCAAATGCCGCTCCACCGAGTGGGGGAAATCCGGATAGTGGTCTTTCGAAAAGGCCACGGCCATACCATATTCATTGACGATCTCATACCTGGGTTTCGTCCGATTCGCGCCGGGCGGGCGCGGCGGCAACGAGCTGACAGAGGGAAGATATATGTAAAAGGTACCGATATAGGTGAACTTCCGCGGCAAGACATCGAAATAGATGGGTAAGGGTTCAACGCTGTTGGCCTGACCACCGGGAAATCGATAGACCCACCTCCACAACCCATACTCCCCATGGGGCACCTTCAAGCAGAAATACCCATCCCCCCTAATATAGTGTGAAATCCTCAACTCGGAATGCCTCCCCCTGATGAAAATTTGAAAGGAGGACTCAGTGAATGGGTCTACCCGGGGACTCTCCCAGGATTTCTCGACCCCTTCCTCCACCACCCCTATCCTGCCAAGGACTACCGAGTCGCCCCCGCGGTTTTCAGAGAAATATTCGGTCTCCACATTTTTGATATCCTTGGTGCAGGACGGGACGCAGAGAATTCCCAGGACAAGACAAATCCCCAAGAACTTACGGCTCCTTACCATGGAATTTGTTCACACCCCCGATTTCCTTCACGTATAGGCGGATTCCGCCGTGAAGTCAAGGCACCATTGATCGATTTGACGTGTCCGAATTTCCTGGTATAAATGGTAATAAAGCGTTGATGAAAGGAGGAACCGAAATGACGAAAACGAAAGTACTGCCATTCATAGTAACCGCGACCTTCATCTTGGTCTTTCTTACGTCCCCCGTTGGCCAAGTCAGGATAGCAGCTGCCCAGCAAAAACTCGACCTTCCCACGGTTCAAAAAGCGGTTATTTGCGAGAGGGTTGAAAACCACGTCCCCAGGGGAATCAGACAAATATACCCTTCCTCCGTCGGTACGCTTTGGTGTTTTATGAAACTGGCGGATATTCCCTCCGAGGGAACCATCTATCACATCTGGTACCACGGAAACAAGGAAATGGCCAAGGTGGAGCTCTCCATATCACCACCTCAATGGAGGACCTACAGTTCAAAAATCATCTTACCGAATTGGAAGGGCAGTTGGAAGGTGGAGGTCGTCTATGGGGATTACGTGCTCAAGACCGTCGCCTTCGCCGTCCAATAGCAATATCGCCGGATATCGCCAACACCTTGAGACTCGAAACCGAGGGGAATGGAAACCCATGGAAGGCGACCCGTGACTTACCCCTCCTTCGATTCGACATAGTGTCTTAGGATATCCGTCTCGGTGATGAGGCCAATCAAATTGCCTTCCTCAATCACCGGAAGGCACCCAATCCTTTTCTCCAACATCACCTTCCCCGCCTCCTCAATGCTCGCCTCGGGAGAGATGGTAATAACCTCATCCACCATCACTTCCTTTACTGCCACCGTCTTCATGAACTCCCTCTTCGCCTTTTCGCCAAAACCCATGGCAGAGGCCAACGAGGCCTTAAAAAGATCTCTCTGGCTCATAATTCCCACCAATCGGCCCTCATCTACAACGGGAAGGTGCCTTATCCTCCCCAATTTCATAATATCGTCGGCCAAACTGAGCTCGTCGTTCAAGTCCAACGTTGCCACATCCCTCGTCATGATATCCCTGACCTTCATCGCCTTCCTCCTCACGATCAATATCCAAAAGGGATCAAATCGCCACTTCTCTCGACTCGTAGGGGGCCGGATCCACGGAAGCTCCGAAACCGGCCTCGTATGAACAATATCTGAGAGCCATGAGGATGTCAATAAACCCGAACTCGGGTTTCCTCTGTTGTTGTTAGAAGTATTATTGAACGTGCTGCAGCTGAAGGGTTGGGGAGGCCTTCGAGGGATCAGAACCTTCGCCGGGGGTAGAGGAAAAAGCGGGCAATTTGGAGATGACATGGGGAAACTGCCCTCAAAGGTCCTCGGGAAAAAAGAAGAGCAATGAGGTATATGGGATCTCGGCCTGTGCATATTCTACGTAATCTTTAACGTCGCCAGGTATAGTGCGACGATGGTTTTAGCATCTCGAATTTCACCCCTTTTGATCATCCCCAAAGCCTCCTCCAATGCAATGGGTCTCACATCCAGTACTTCGTCGATATCGAGATTTTGGCGGCACGGGATGAGGCCGGTAGCCAAGAAGATATGAATAAGCTCATCTGAATAGCCCGGCACCGGGTATATCTCACCCATTTTTTGGAAGGTGCGGGCCCGATAACCCACCTCCTCGGGAAGCTCCCTTTTGGCACACTCAATGGGGCTCTCCCCTGGATTTAAAGTTCCCGCGGGGATCTCCCAGAGAAACTGTCCCGCGGCATGCCGATATTGCTCGATCATGACCACCTTCCGGTCGGCAAGGAGAGGAACGATGGCTGCCGCCCCGGGATGGTGGATGACTTCTAGTTCGACTGTCTCCCCATTGGGCAGCCTCAGCCTCTCCTTGGAGAGGCGAAATACCCTCCCCCTATGGAGATCCCATACCTCATCCGGAATGATACCCATTTCGTCCTCCTGATTATGAGAAGCAGGCCCTCGGACAACCCATGATCCCTATTTTGTGAAATCGCCGCTCTCCTTGACCTGCCAAAAGAAAAAATATTAAAAGATGTTTTATTTCAAAGGACTACGCAAAAATTCAAGAAATTTTTGATCTTTACTTTATTAACTTGCTTAAATTCAAGAATTTTTTTATAAAAAAATTCCATTTCACCCCTTGACAATTGGCATATTTAGTGTTAAAAGAACATTAACATACCAAATATTGGGGGAGTTAAGCCATGAGTTATATCATTTGCGGAAAACGGAAGGGGAGTCCCAAGGTAAATGTCGAGGTCTGCAGAAGAAAATGCAAGCATTCCGAACAATGCAAACCCTACCGGGAATACCTCGACGTTGCCCAGGTCCTTCCCTCAGGAAAGGGCAATGTAGGAAATCACCCCCTATCACCTTGATCACCCCTACAGTCTATGTCGGTCCCCCTTTACTCCCAAAAACCCTTGCCACCACCCTTACAGAGACGATACCGGGGGAATCCTCCAATCCCCAAACTCATACTGCAAAATGCTGAGTATGGCTACTCCAGCCGTCTCCGACCGCAGGATCCGAGGTCCCAGCCCGACGGGGGTGAAACCCCTCTCTTTAGCCGCAGAGATCTCGCCTTCGTCAAAACCTCCCTCAGGCCCAACCAGGAAGAGGAATTTTCTGGCATTCTTGTCGATTTCCCTCATTCTTTCCCTCAGGGAACCCCCCGCCCTCTCCCAGAGAATTAACTTCACAAAATCACCAACGGGCGACTTTAAAATTGACTCCAGAGGGCGGATGCCCTCAACCCTAGGGGGAATAACCCGCCCGCACTGTTTTGCCGATTCTACCACGATCCTCTTCCAACGATTCCACCTCCTCTCCGCTCGATCCCCGCCCAGTCTCGGAATTGTCCGCGACGAGATGAACGGGAAAATTGCCGACACGCCCATCTCGGTGGTCTTTTGCAATACATAATCCATCTTATCCCCCTTCAAAAGGCCTTGTCCTAGGATGATATCAATGGGGGATTCCCTCCTTGGGGTGTCCGTCTTTGCAATTTTCACCGTTATCCCATGGCGCCTTTGGCTCTCAATGGTTCCCCAATACTCCGTTCCCGTCCCATCGAAGAGGACAATCTCATCCCCCTCCTTTAACCTGAAGACCTTTCGGATATGCCTCGCCTCGGCTCCCGAAATCTCTATCTTATCTCCCATCGTACGGGGAGTTTGCACGTAGAAGCGCGACATCGATCTCCCTCATGCCTTGTTTAAGACCACACAGGCCCAACCGTCTTCCAGGCACACCTCCCCCAAGGCAAAAGATCCCTTGAGGAAGAGTTTTTTCATCGGGCCCACCTCTCCATCCAGGAGTCCGGAAAGGATGAGGGTACCTCGAGCAGCGACTCGGTCAATCAAGTGATGCCTCATCTCGTCGATGGCCTTCGCATCGATATTCGCCACAACCATATCGAATTGCCCCCCTACCCGAGAGACGCTGACCTTTCTCATCCGAACTCTCCCCCTCAATCCATTCATGCGAATATTTTTCCTGGCATTATCAATGGCACTTCGGTCGACATCTATTCCCATGACATGCCGCGCGCCCAATTTAGCCGCCACTATACTGAGGATTCCCGATCCCATCCCCACATCCAAGACCGTCCGGGGAGGATCACATGTCCCGCCGAATGCCTTCTCCAGTGCTCGAAGGCAAAGACGCGTGGTGGGATGAGTCCCCGTTCCAAAGGCCATTCCCGGCTCGATATCAATGACGATCTTCTCCCTCGATGTTACCTTGATCCAGGGAGGTTTTACGACGATCCGCCTCCCCACCCGGGAGGGCTTGAAGAAGCCCCTCCAGCGCTTCATCCAATCCTCATCGGCGATGAGGTGAATCTCTGTGTCAGATGGGCAAATCCCGGGGAAAAATTCCCGTATGGCCGCTAAATACCGAGAAATGGATTGAGCATCAAGCATGACCGGATAGGGGAAATAGGCCTTAATGATTTCGAACCCCTCCCTCTCCTCTGCGTCTTCAAAAACAATCCCACTGGAGCCCCTTTCCATAAGGAAATTGGCCACGACCTCCCCGGCCTCCCTGGGAATGGCAACCTTAACCTCCTTCCATTTCTTCACAGGTGCCCTATTACTCTCGTTTCCGTTCCCCGTTTTCCAGCTATCAAAGGCCTTTGCGATCTCATCATAGCACACAACCGGATTTCCTCAAGGAGAAATCCCCCCACGGGTCTGCAACGGGTCCGTTTCCTTGACAATGAATGAAGGTATAGCCTATAATTTCACGTAAAAATTTCAATAGTTATGTTTCCCCCGATGGAATAAGCCCACCCCCTTAAGAGTTGGAAGGTCAAGATGAGATTGTTCATTACCTTCGAGGGCATAGAGGGAAGCGGTAAGACCACGCAGATCCGTCTGTTGAGGGACTATATGGAGGGGAAGGGATTTCGATGTCAAACTACCCGTGAACCTGGCGGCTGTCGAATCGGGGATAAAATCAGGGGTATCCTCATGGACTCCAGTAACGATAACCTGACGCCCCTGAGCGAACTATTCCTCATCATGGGCAATCGTGCACAGCACGTTATGGAAGTGATCGAGCCCGCCTTGAGGGATCAACGGGTTTTGATCTGTGATCGATTTCATGACGCGACGGTTGCCTATCAAGGATTTGCGCGGGGAGTGGACCTCGATCTGATCGAAAGACTCACCCAAACGGTCGCCGGTGGGCTGAAACCTGATCTGACGATCTTACTGGATTGTCCGGTCGAAGTAGGGCTAGAGAGGGCAAGGGAAAGAATGGCGAAGGAAAACGTATCGTCCAAAGAGGGCAGGTTCGAAGGAGAACGGACGAATTTCCATCA
>DAOVIU010000206.1 GCA_030673585.1 Pseudomonadota bacterium
CGGGGCAAAAAGGAGGCCGTGGAGAAGAAGTTGTAGCCTCAACTCCCCCCGTCAATAACCTGAAACCATGACCACTGGTGGCCCCTCTCCTGCTCTTCCTTCCCAAGACATGACCCTGCAGACGGTTTTTGGGATTCCCCTCCCCTTGACTTTTAAAGACCGCCAGCTATACTTCAAGCGGGCTTATTCATCTTTTGCCGGAGTCCCGGGATACCGGGAAGGGAGGAGGCCATGAAGGTAAAGTACTACGGCCATGCGGCATTTCTCATCACATCAAAGGGGGGAAAAAGGATCATTACCGACCCGTATAAACCGGGCGCCTTTGGCTCCATAAGCTATGGCGGAATTCCCGACGAGGCCGACGTGGTACTGGTGAGCCACGACCATGATGATCACAATGATTCGGGAGGGATACCGGGAAATTCGGAAGTCGTTGGGATCCCCGGGAAGCAATCGGTTCATGGAATCGAGTTCAATGGTATTTCCACGTTCCACGACAGCTCCTCGGGAAAGGAGAGGGGGAAAAACATCATTTTCACCTTTGCCTTGGATGGGATAACCATGTGCCATCTCGGAGACCTCGGACACGTCCTGAGCCAGAATGAGGTGGATGCCATCGGGCCCGTTGATCTCCTGCTGCTTCCCGTTGGGGGGTTCTATACCATAGATGCGAAGGAGGCTTCCGAGGTCGCGGGTCAACTTAACCCCGCCATCATTATACCCATGCACTTCAAAACGGGGAAATGCGACTTTCCCATCGCCCCCGTTCAGGAATTTACCAGCGGAAGAGCCAACGTAAAAGTGATGAACTCCAGCGAGATATCCCTCGATAAGGGGGAACTTCCAAAGGAGACGGAGATCATCGTCTTGCAACATGCCCTCTAACGGAACCTGAGCCGCCACGAGCAGCAACGGATCTATTCTTAATGAGCCTCCCCGGGTAGTGACGAAATGGAACGATATAAACTCAAGCCCTTTTTGAGCCGAGACCGAATCCGCCAAAGGGTTAAAGAGTTGGCCGAACAGATCTCCCGCGACTATCGGGGGAAGGAGATCCTCTTCATCTGCATCCTCAAGGGGGCCTTTGTCTTTCTATCCGACCTTATGCGCCACATCGACGTGCCCGTCCAGGTTGACTTCGTTGGGTTGGCAAGCTATGGCTCTGAAATGGTCTCATCGGGCCACATTCGGGTAACTCGAGAGAGCACCATACCCATCGAGGGCAAAAATGTGATCGTCGTTGAGGATATCGTTGATAGCGGAAGGACGTTGAAGTTTTTGGCCAATGAGCTCCGATCCAGAGGACCTCAATCCCTCAGAATTTGCTGCCTGTTGGATAAGAAATCCCGCCGTCAAGTGGAATTGGAGGTGGATTACGTGGGCTTCGATATTGAGGATCTCTTCGTCGTAGGCTATGGCCTTGACGTCAACGAACAGTTTCGGAATCTACCGAGCATCCATTATGTGGTTGAATAGAGGCTTTCTCATCTCCATCATCTTCGTTGTCGCCCTTTTTTTCGCTTGCAAGGCTAAAATACCAGTCCGTAAAGAGCCCCCGGAGCCCACCATTTCGGAGAAGGTGGTAAAGCCAGTTGAAGGGGAAAAACCGGGGGAGGAACCTGGAGATGTCGTCCTGTTCAATACGGGAGAACTCCTCTTTTCGAAGGGGGACTACGCCAATGCAGGCCTTAAATTTCGAGACCTCATCGAGCAATATCCAGCCAGTTCACTGGTCAATGAAGCCAAGTACAAGCTCGGCATCAGCTATAGCCATACAGGACAATATGATGATTCCCTTCGGCTCCTGAGGGAAGTCCTCCCCCTCTCCCTATCCCCGTTGAGGAAATCGATGATCTATTCCGCGATGGCGGAGGATTACGCTGGGCTTGGGGATTATTTCGAGGCCCTGAGATGGCATATCAAGGCCATGGAGAGCGCCGAAGAAGAGCCACAACGAGAGGAAATATGGCAGAATATCGAGGGGATCATGGACCAACGCCTCTCATCCGCCCAGCTCCAAGAGGTCCAATTCATCTATGAGGGCTCCCCCATTTCGGGTTATGCTACCTTCAGGTTGGCCCAGATCTCTTACGACGAAGGCGATGTGCAACGGAGCAAGAAGTTGATCTATCGGGTCATGGACCAGTTTCAGGACCAACCCTATTACCCTCAAGTCAAGGCCTTCTTCGACCGAATAAAAGAGGAGTCGATCCCGGAAAGGAATGTGATTGGGTGTATACTCCCCCTGAGCGGTGAAAATCGAGTCTATGGAATTCGTTCGCTCCACGGAATTGAACTGGCCATCCATGCCTTCGAACCGGACTACGAGGGGATGCCCATTAAACTGGTGATCAAAGATTCGAAATCCAGCCCGAGCGAGGCGGAGGCCGCGGTGGAAGAACTCGTGGATGCGGAACGGGTTATAGCCATCATAGGCCCGCTCTTGAGCGTTACTTCCGAGGCAGCCGCCATAAGGGCCCAGGAGTTAGGAGTTCCCATCATTACCCTCACCCAACGGGAGGACGTGGCCGAAATCGGCGAGTTTGTCTTCCAGAATTGCCTCACCAATTCCCAGCAGATAAAGGCCCTCGCCTCCTTTGCCATGGATGAGCTGAGCCTAAATCGCTTCGCCATCCTTTATCCCCGGGATCTCTACGGAATTAGGCTGACTCATCTCTTCATCGACGAGGTATTGAGGAGAGGAGGCCAGGTCATGGGGGTCCAATCCTACGATAACGAGCAAATGGATTTTGGGAGACAAATCAAACAGCTGGTGGGGCTCCAGGAAAAAGCCAAGAAGGAAAAAGGGCGCAAGAAGGATTTCGAGCCCATCATTGAATTCGACGCCCTTTTCATTCCGGACTATTCAGACCGTATCGGACTCATCGCTCCCCAATTGGCATATTACAACGTGATCGGAGTAACGCTCCTCGGAACGAGTGCCTGGAATTCCCCGCAATTGGTCTCGGAAGGGGGAAAATACGTCGATGGATCGCTATTCGTCGACGGTTTCTTCCAGGATAGCCAAAACACCCGTATTCAGAGGTTCGTTCAGGACTTCACCAGCACCTTTGAATCAGGCCCCACTATCTTGGAGGCTCAAGCTTACGATGCTACGGATCTCTGCGTTCAGGTTTTGACCGACCAGGAGATTTACTCCCACCGCCAGATGAGAGATGGCCTCATAGGGATGATGGTGTTTGATGGTGTATCAGGACTCACCTCGTTCGATGCCGAGGGGCGGCCCAATAAAATCCTCTTTATCCTCACGGTAAAAAAGGGGACGATCCAACAAATCGAATAGGCCGACACGACGGCTGGGCCCAACCCATATCGAAGAGGTTATGATTGCACGATCCCTTCATTCCTGGGATGTCGACTACCGGGAGGCCATCCGCATTCAGGAGAAATTGAGGGCGCGCATTTCCCTGACCGAGTCCGCCCGGACAGTCAGTTCCGTCGGTGGAGCTGATGTCTCCTATTCGAGGGGAGGCGGTGAGGGAATTGCCGCCGTGGTTGTCCTCAGCTATCCCGACCTCAACCTCGTGGATCGGGCCTCTGTCAGGGGAAAGATCTCCTTCCCCTATATACCGGGATTGCTGAGCTTCCGAGAAGCCCCTCTGTTAATCGAGGTCTTCCAAAGGCTCCAACACCTTCCCGATGTGGTCCTTTACGACGGCCAGGGAATAGCCCATCCCCGGTCCTGCGGACTGGCTTCCCATATGGGGGTGCTCACGGACTTGCCGTCAGTCGGGTGCGCCAAGAAGAAACTGGTGGGGGGTTTCGGGGAAGTGGGGTTTCGAGCGGGAAGCACTACCCCTCTGAAGATGCGGGGTAAAACCATCGGCGCCGTAATCCGAACCAGAACGGGAGTTAAGCCCGTCTTCGTATCCCCAGGACACCGAATTAACCTGGAATCCAGTATACAGCTGGTCTTAAACACGTGCAGGGGATTCAGGCTCCCCGAACCTCTCCGCCGGGCTCATCTCTTGGTGAAGAAAATCCGGTCCCAACCGGAGAAATGAGGTGGCGATATGACGAAAAGGGAAAAGATCCCGACGTTACTTCGGCATTGGATCGAACACAATGAATCCCATGGTGAGGAATATCGGAGATGGGCGGACATCGCCCGCGAAGAAGGCTTAGAAGGGGTAGGAACCCTCA
>DAOVIU010000304.1 GCA_030673585.1 Pseudomonadota bacterium
AATGGCCTCTAACGTCTGAGGATCCCCATCATCGAGCCCATATCGGAGTACAATGATCTTCTTCTCCTTTTCGCTCAACTGCTCCAACCAAGAGCTCACCTTTTCAAATCGTTCGATATTCTCGAGACGGAAGATGGGTCTGTCGAAATCCTGATCTCGGATGGTATTCTTGAGGGAATAGTCAGTGCCCTTCCCAATGGGGGACTCAATGGAGTATGTTCTGTAAACGAGCTTTTTCAGGCTTTCGATATAATCGGGCCTCAGCTTCATCATCTTGGCAATCTCTTCATTAGAGGGCTCCCGCTTGAGTTGGTTTACCATGGATTTTACCACCCTGGCGAGCTTGTTGAGATCGCTGCTTATATGCATTGGAAGTCTGATGATGTGGGCCTGATTAACAAGGGCTCTTACGATAGATTGTCGGATCCACCAGGCGGCGTAGGTGGAAAAACGGGTCTTCTTGGCGGGTGAAAATCGCTCAACGGCCTTTATTAATCCAATATTTCCCTCTTCGATAAGGTCTGAAAAGGGCAAGCCCCGATATAGGTATTTTTTCGCAATCTTGACGACCAATCGTAAATTGCATTCGATCATCCGTTTTCGGGCCTCCTCGTCACCCTGGAGAACTCTCTTGGCGAGGGCCCTTTCCTCCTCCGCGGAAAGGAGCGAGGATTTCCTCAATTCGTTGAGGTATAATTTGATGAGATCTGGGGAGGATCCATCATCCTCATGCTTCTCCAGGTATTGATGAATCCCCCCCTTATCCTTGGGCATAGCCGAAACCTTAGTTCAATAGTAACCTGGGATCAATAGGTCTGTTATTTTTTCGTACTTCGAAGTGGAGGTGAGGTGCACTAGCTCTGCCTGTGTTTCCCACCCTTCCAATGATCTGCCCCCTTACGACATTCATGCCTTCCGGCACATCATTGATCTTGTTGTGGGCATAAACGGTAATAAATCCTCGTGCGTGCTTTATGATGATGATATTTCCGTACCCCGTTATCTCGTCTCCACTATAGAGGACTTTGCCTGAATCGGAGGCCCTGATGGGGGCTCCCCTGGGAGCTGAAATGTCGATTCCATCGTGTTTTACCGTCCCCCGAATGCCAAATTGTCGGGTGATCTTACCCCTTACGGGCCAGATGAAGTGCCCCTTTGCCAGGGCGATCCTTTTCGGATCTTCCCGGCGTCCCCTTTTCCCCCCGATATCATCGATATAGATGTCAACCTTCAGTACTTTTCTTGCGCCGGAGATAAAGATCCTCTGTCCTTCCCGTATCCGGCTTGGGTCTCGAATGTGATTAATCCGCGCTACCTCATCCATGTCCACCCTGTAGGTCTTGCATATCCTCCAGAGGGTTTGGTGCCTCTTGACCGTATGATAGACCCCTGTCCTCGGATAGCTCGGAGAGACGGAGCGGCAGGTGGAGAAAACGGCGAAAAGGAGAAAAACAACTAGATATCGTCCCTTCAAGCCTTAAACATCCCTCCTTTCTGAAATCCTCATGACGTTCTCAACCGCTTCGGCAGCGGTTTTGACCTTGATTACCCCCTCTATATCCCAGGTGTTTAGCCCGATTATGGTTTTTTTCAATTTTAAACCAATGGCTATTTCGGAAAGGGTCCCGTGCTCCCCCGATATGGCGATGATGCTATCCGAAGAGTGGGCGATGATAACGTTTCGGGCATGCCCCATGCCTGTTACGATAGGGACATCGATGTAACGGTTCGCCTCTTCCCTTGATCTCCCTGGCAGTATACCGATGGTGAGGCCTCCGGCCTCTTTTACGCCCTTGGAGGCGAATTCCATGACCCCTCCCAACCCCCCACAAATCAGAACAGCGCCCCTTTTTCCGATTTCCCTCCCCACTTCTTCGGCAAGCTCAGCAATCTCGGGGCTGCAACGTGAAGCTCCGATAACACCGATTTGCATCCATACCCTCCCCGTCCTCCCCATTCCAGAATCTTATTCATCCGGAGGGAGATATCTTTTCCTCCTGCCAGCCGTGTTTTCCGATCAATTTAACAAAGTGGCAGCCGCCCATATCCTCCTGTTTAAAGCCCCCCTTCGTTCTAATAACCCTGACCAGGGTCTGCGAAAAAGCATTTCCGACGGGAACCACAAGCTTTCCCCCCATCGTCAATTGATCCATAAGGGGTTGGGGTATCTCAGGAGTCCCTGCGGTTACGGTGATGGCTTCGAATGGAGCCTTCTCCTTCCAGCCCTGGGTCCCATCGGATACCCTTATTTCAATATTGTAGCAGTTCAGCTCGTCGAAGATCTTCCGCGCCTTATTGACCAGTGATCGGAGGCGCTCAATGGAGTAAACCCACTCCGCCAGCTCCGCAAGGATCGCCGCCTGGTACCCGGACCCGGTGCCTATCTCCAATACCCTTTCGTTTCCCTTCAGCTCAAGGGCTTGGGTCATGAGTGCCACCATGTAGGGTTGGGAGATAGTCTGTTTTTCGCCTATGGGCAAGGGATAGTCGTTATAGGCCTGGCCTCGAAGCGCTTCCTCAATGAAGAGATGCCGGGGCACCTTATTCAGGGCATTTAACACGCGCACATCCGTGATCCCCCGAGAAGCGATCTGTTCATCCACCATCCTCTGTCTCGCCTTTGAAAAATCTAGCTTGTGGGATCCAGGCATTTCACTCCTTCTCCGCCTTGCTCTTCAGTTCGTTGAGTTTTGTCAGAGCCTCAATGGGCGTCATATTCTCGACGTCGATCATGCGCAGCTCTTTCCTCAGGCGGTCGCCTTGAGCTTGAAATAAATTCAACTGTGTAGCTCCATTGGGAGATGCCCTTCCCTTCCCCTTCGCTATCTTTGGCATTCCCACCTCATCCAGTTCGCTACTCTCCAGATTCTTGAGAATCTCCCTTGCCCTATCGATGACTTGCTTCGGAAGGCCCGCCAATCGGGCCACCTGAATGCCATAGCTGCGATTGGTCGCCCCTTCCATGATTTTTCTCAGGAATACCACTTCGTCATTCCACTCCCTCACCGCGAAATTACAATTTTTTACCCTCTCCTTGGTCATAGCCAGTTCGGTCAGCTCATGATAGTGGGTGGCAAAGAGGGTTTTTGCCCCCAGCGTCGGGTGATCGTGGATATGCTCCGCTACCGCCCAGGCGATGCTCACC
>DAOVIU010000320.1 GCA_030673585.1 Pseudomonadota bacterium
GAAGCCTGCCAATACCTGAGAATCTCCAGGCCAACCTACCTGAAGTACGTCTACGAGGGAAAAATCAGGGCGAAAAAGGTTGGGAAGGGCTGGAAGGTCCTCAAGTCGGAGCTGGAAAGGTTTCTCAGGGGGGAGAAGTTCGTATCGGAGAGACGAAGATATCCCAGGTTCTCCGTCGACCTTCCCATAGATTATACCCCGGCGGAGAATGGAAGAGCTGATGTGGGAAGCGTTGCCAACGCCAGTGAAGGGGGATTGATGGTCTTTCTCAACGAACAGATGGACGTGGGAGCCAAAATGATTGTCTTCGTACCCTTCATCTTGGATGCAGAGGGCACGGGGATCAAAGCGACCTGTAGGGTCGTCTGGAGGGACCTTGGATCGGTAGCCGGGGGATCCCGGTATCAGTACGGACTTCAATTTATGGATATCAACCAAGATGATGTTCATAAACTGAGGAAACTGGGCGGCCAAGTACTGGGGAATCTTCCCCCATCCTAACGAGGATGGGTTACCCCTTCGGAGGCCGAGCAACGGAGAGCCTTTCGACACGAGAAAGGGGTGAGGCCCGAGAGCCGTAGGCGTCGAGCCATCAAAGGATCGTTCGAGCTCCTGCAATCTCCTCATTTCCATAGAAGGCGAGCATACCACTACTTCAGACTCCATTTTCCCACCTCAAGAACACTCCTTCTATTTTTTTCCTACCCAGCCGCCGGTAAAATCGTATCAATTCCCATTAATGGCCGTAAAATGGGGGCAATTATGCAAAAAAGTCATAAAATTGACAAAAAATGGCTCTATGGGAAAACCGCGGTAATTGATGAAACTAATTGATATTATTGCTCATTTTGGCAAATAGAAACTTGTTGGCATGGAAAATGCTATAAAATCGTACCGTACTCGGGTAAAGTGTGATAAGTCGAAGCACCGTTGGGATCAAGATCGATCAAATTCGATCAATACAGAGGGAACCGCGCATGGAAAAGGACAGATTTGCCCATCCGAAGCTGCCTGGCCTAAGAACGGGTTTCTTAGAGCGCCGAAAACACCCCAGGTTCCACTGTGGTTTTCCCATCGACTGTATCACCAGCGATAGCGATATCCACGTGGGGATCGCCGCCAATATCAGCCAGGCTGGGATGATGGTCTGCCTTCATGAGCGGATTGAGGTGGGGACTCCTTTGAGGATAAATTTGATCTTCACCAGGGGTTTCCAGCTTAAAATCGCCAGGACAAATGCAATAGTTGTATGGACTAAAATCGCGCAGCATGCCCTTTGGGGAAGATATCGGTACGGTTTACGGTTGGTTGGATTAAGCGACCGCTTTTTATCGGATTTTAAAGGCCTTCTGGGCCAGCTCGCTCGAGAATTTCATCTCAGGAATCTATTCCCGTCTAGTTAAGGGGTTCGAATAAGCCCTGGCAACCAGAACCCTGACCTCCTCTAGACTAGGCACTGGATGATGGGGGTCATCCAGTGCCTTTTTTATTCCCCGTCATAGGTAGGTTTTGATTTTTTGATGAGAAAAAAATGGCTCAAGACGATGATACCTTATGTGGGACTATTTCCCATTAGCATATAAAATGCTAAAATAAACAGTACAATGCTCATCGAGGTCAGGTCGCATTAAGGCGGGGAGAGGATCGGCGGGTTTTGAGGGGAAGGAGTAAAGTCGGGTTGGAAAACATTGGTAGGGGGGATTATTGGCGAAAAATGTGATTGACAAATGAATTGTTACCTGTAGAAAATATTTTCGGCGAAGACGGAAAAACACTATTTTTCATGTGGGGGGGGGAAATGCAGGCAGGGTTTCGAATCCTTTATTGGGTTGTAGCAATCTTATTCCTGCTCGTCACCATCGGAGAAGCCGGGTTTTTTGCCGAGGCGGAAGGGGTGGTGGTCGGTGGCAAAACATTTCGCCTATGGGGCTTGCCCACGGCGAGACGTCTTGTCATAAAATATCAGGAGCCGGGTGAGAAGGATCCGGGGAGGCTGGTAACTCGGTATAATCGGATCCCGGTGACTTATTCTATTTTTAGGAAATTCAAAAAGGGGGACAGGCTGGAACATTACAAATTCTCCTTCGTTTTTTTCCGGAATGATGAATCCGTGAGCTTTTCGTGGAATACCAGATGGACCGTCTCCATCATCGTATTGGCATTTCTGTTCTTCGCGGCCTTCCAATACGGAAGACCCCAACCTCAACCTATGCGGTATTCGCGATATTAGCCCTCGCACAGAATAGCGGAGCATTTAGCCTTGTGGGAGGTGCTCACGATCAAGATGGCACGGGTGAATTTTGGTCCATGAACATGGGGTAAGATTAGTCCCTGGAGGGTAGTTAGACGTGAAAAACGCTGCGGGAAGGATGAAACGTATCCAGCCTCGTGGAAAAAGGGAGGGCCAAATGGGTTCAGGGGTCGTTACATGCCCCCACTGTGGGGGTAAGGTTAACGTCACGAGTGCCAAATGCCCTCATTGTGGGGGAGGGAGGGCAGCTTCAGAGGATAAGAGTCGTACGCCTATGTGCCCGAGGTGCCATATCTCCCTTATCCATTATGCATATCGAAAACGCGATTTGGATATGTGTCCGCAGTGTGGAGGGGTATGGTTGGATCGGGGTGAATTCAAAGATCTCACTCGGGAAAGCGATGTTTACCAGAGCCAGTCAGCGCCAAAGGAATATGTTAGAGGGCCCGTAAGGGACCCAGTACAGTACGCCCCTTGCGTTCGATGCGGCCGCTTAATGAACAGAAAGAATTTCGCGAAAATATCCGGAGTCATTATCGATGAGTGTAAGTCCCATGGAGTTTGGCTTGACGGAGGGGAATTGGAGCGAATACGCAAGTCCTGACGAATGGTTCCCAATGGATAACTGGCAAGATATCAGGACAGAAATTGATGAGGTAGCCAGGGAAAACAACTTGGATACA
>DAOVIU010000024.1 GCA_030673585.1 Pseudomonadota bacterium
AATATGCTGCCCCCAATGGTCGTGTTGTTGTTGATCTCGTAAGAGGGTTCAGTTCTGAGAGACAGGGGGAGTGAAAAGGGCCAGGGGTTGAGGAATTGATGCCATCTTTTTCCACAGGTCGAGGGGAGAGGAGCGAGGGGAGGAAGGGTCGAAGATCCATATGGACCATTGGCGGAGGCAAAGGGGGAAGCGGCAAGACCTTCATCGCCGTCAATTTGGGCATTTGCCTTTCCAGGTTCGGCGAGGGAGTGGTATTGATTGATACCGACTTGGGAGGCGCTAATATCCATACCTTGTTAGGCCTTTCCTTTCCTCAACGAACACTTTCCGATTTTATCAACAAGAGAGTCGAAGGGATCCGGGATGTGGTCGTGGATACCGATATTCCAAACCTGGGGTTGGTCGTCGGCGCCCAAGACCTTCTCAACGCTGCAAATCCGAAGGAACCACAAAAGTGGAAGCTGATACGGCACATCAGTTCCCTGGACTTCGACTATATCATACTGGATCTGGGAGCTGGGAATTCCTTTAATGTGTTGGACTTCTTCCTCATGTCCGAGAACGAAATATTGGTGGTCACCCCGGAACCGACCTGCATAGAGAATACCTATCGCTTTATCAAAAGCGCATTCTTTCGAAAGATGAAAAGGATTGTTTCCCACTACGGGGTGAAGGAAATCATCGATATGGCAATGGACCAGAGGAACGAGAGGGGAATCAAAACCCCCTATGACATCATAGAATTGGCGGGGAAAATCGATAAATCCATAGGCCTTAGGTTGGAGAAGGAGCTGGAGCGCTTTAAACCGAAGCTCATCGTCAATCAGGTGAGAACTAAGGCCGATGTTAATATCGGTTTTTCGATGCAGAGCGCCTTTTTGAAGTACTTCGGGATCTCCATGGATTACCTGGGTTATATCGTCTACGATAACGACGTGTGGCAATCGATCCAAAGGAAGAAACCGTTGGTCCTGGAATTTCCTCAATCCAGGGCTTCTAAGTGCATCAACGAGATTACCCTGAAACTCATCATTGACAAGCCGTTTTTGTTCAGTAAAGATGAAGCCAATCAAAGACCAGACGTATTATGAGTTGCTTGAGGTCCCAAGAGGGGCGACGACCGAGGAGATCCGAAAGGCCTACCGGCGGGAAAAGGAGATCTTCAGCTCCAATTCCCTTGCCATTTATTCGCTTCTGGGTTCTGAGGAGCTCAATAAGATCAATGCCGCCATAGATGAAGCCTACCGTGTTTTAACGGATGATAGGTTCAGATTGGAATATGACCGGAAGCTGGATAGCCTTGGTGAAAAGGGTTTTTTGGGGGAACCCGTTGAGGCCCCCGCTGTTGGAGAAGTCCATCCCCTGCGGGAAGAACCAGCGGGTATTCCGTTTCCCAACGGGTTCAGATTTACGGGGAGCAGTCTGAGGGGCATCAGGGAATCCATGGGTTTTGACCTCAAGCAGATTTCCCAAAAAACCAAGGTCAACAGACAGAACTTAGCGTGGGTCGAGGAGGAGAGCTTCGAAAACCTGCCAGCGCTGGTATACCTCAGGGGATTCATCATGGAATACGCCAAGGCACTCAACCTGGATCCTCACAGGGTGGTCGACAGTTACTTGGAATCCTATCATCAATGGCAGAGGGCGCGTAAGGGAGGATTAGGGGGTGGCGGAAAAGGTAAATTTTATCGTTAAGGCGAAAAGCGTTAAGGCAAAGGATGTGAGGAAAGCCCTCGAAGAGGCCGGCATCGAGGTGAGAAGCGTAATAGAGGTCTTTCGGGAGGAAGGTCGGGAAGAAGAGGGAGTTGCTCCTGATCAAGGCTGAGTTTTTTTATTCGCGGCCTTGAGTCCCCTTTGCTGTTCCCTCAAAGGGGGGTGTTGGCTATAGGACACTTATTTCCCAGGATTCTCTAAAAAATACGGAGTTGCGGATACTCCCAAAGATAGGATAAACGGTGAAATCAAGCAGCTATAGGGTAGGTTAGCTGCTTTCCCCCGATAATAACCTTTCCGTCTCAGCCGAGATCTTGCTCATTAGATTTTGGCTGAATCCGACCCATTTACTGGATATGGATCCGTCCCGGTCTATGAGATAGGTAGTCGGGATGGGAGATATGCCGTAATTCTTGACCACCTCATCATCGGCCATGATGATGGTGTACTGGATCCCCATATTGACGGCGAACTTTCGCACCCGCTCTCGGCCGCCCGTATCCAGGCTTATCCCAATGATTTCCAGGCCCCTTTCCCGGTAGACCCTGTACATTTCGTTAAGGTGAGGTATGGCCAATCGACATGGGGCGCACCATGTTGCCCAGAAATCGAGCAGGACCACTTTCCCCTTTAACCGGGAGAGGGTTATGGTTTTTCCGTCGACGGAGGACAAGCTGAAATCAGGGGCCAGAAGCCTCTTCTCCTTGGGGGTCTCTTTTTTACAGCCTAAGGGGGAGTGGATCAAAATGGCTATGAGCAACGGCAAGCCGTACTTAAGCCATCTTGAAGGAACGCGCAGGGAGGGTCTTTGCGCCATCACCATGTTCGTTTCACAACATGATTGGCCATGGCCAGGAGGGCTGTTTTTTCCCTTGAGGGGTGAAAGCGATCTAGGTGCCCCGTTGCTTTGGCTACATACCCCCTGGCCTTCTCCAGGTTATATTCAATCCCACCATATGTATTGATGAGATCCACCACACTCAGAAATCCCCGGTCATCCAAGGTTTCGGAAAGAATGATCTCCACGAGCTCCTTCCTTTCCCGCGGAGAACAGCTTCGCAGGGTATGGATTAAGGGGAGGGTGATTTTTCCTCCCTGAAGATCAATGCCGATCTCCTTCCCAAACTGTTTCTCCGTCGATGTATAGTCCAGACTGTCATCCGTAAACTGGAAGGCAATGCCGAGGTTCATCCCAAAATCAGCGAGAGCCTGTTCCTTTTTTCCGTCGACACCGGCCAAAATTGCACCAATCTGGCAGGTCGCTGACATGAGCGATGCGGTCTTGTTAGTTACGATAGAGAGGTATTCCTCCTCAGTTAAGGAAAGGTCGCTGGTCCTCATCAGTTCTTGGATTTCCCCTTCTGCCATTCGAGTAGTTGCCCTGGAGATGGCGTTCAGAATCTTTAAGTCACCATCGTCCACCATAAGGAAGAAGGATTTGGAGAGGAGAAAGTCTCCCACTAACACGCTGGCCTCGCTGCCCCATATGGAGTTAGCCGAAGCATTACCCCGCCTCAATTCGGCCTCATCGACTACATCATCGTGGAGGAGGGCGGCGGTGTGAATGAACTCGATTACGCTGGCAACTTGGATTTGCCGTCTGCCCTGATAGCCGCATAATTTCGCACATAGAAGGAGTATGGTGGGCCTAAAACGTTTTCCCCCGCTTAATAGTAAGTATTCGCCAATCTTTGAGATGAGAGAGACGTCAGATTTCAAGTTCTTCTTGAATTCGTCTTCAACCTGGGCCAACTCGTTCCCTATTAAGTCCGTTATAATATTCATCGTCGTTTCAAACCCTCGTGGAGGAAAATCCCCTCTGGCCCTTATCACATTTAAAACCGACGAATCATATCCCATTTACCCCACCTTGTCAAACGTTGGGAACCTGGAGTGCCCGGAGTTTTTGGGGAACCCCGTTGTCCCTGAGCGTAATGGGCTTATGCCATCCACATGGAATAATGGAATGGTGGAGTATTGGAATAGTGGGTATCAAAAGCGGAAACAAGGGATTTATTGTTTTTCTTCCTCTCAGCCCGTCATTCCATTATTTCAATATTCCAGTTGCGGCAAAGCCTGAGTTTCTATGTAACAAATAGGTTATTATAAAAATATTCCCAATGAAAGCCAGGAAGCTTCAGTTGGGAGATGCAAGGGGTAGCGGTATCATTCCGTTACCAAAATGCTTTCCATAGAAGTCAGGGCATTGGTTTATCTACGTTATGGCTGAATAGATGGATTGCATTTCCTCGGAGAATTGGCCATTCAAATCATGTATGAAGAGGGGAGGGCGTATCTCAACTCCTGGCCCGCCACCCTTGATGGCTTCAACGAGGATCAATTGAGCGCCTTTTCTCACATTGGGATGGACGAGCCTCAATCGCTTCGGTTCGAGACGGCTCTCCCTTACGCAGGTGATGAGGTCCGCGATTCTCACGGCTGGATAGACGAGGTAAAAACTTGCCTTCGGCCTGAGCAAACGGAAGGCAATTTTGGCCATATCGGCCAGGGATCCCGTTATTTCATGACGGGCTATGGCCTTTTCGAGCTCGAGGTTGAGGCGGCCAGAGCGAATCTTCCGATACGGCGGGTTGGTCAGGGCGATATCAAACCCCTCCGATTCCATCCGATCTGCCAGATTTCTCGCATCACCCTTCACAATATGAACGCGACCCTGGAGGTGGTTCATTTCAATATTTCTATGGCCCATCTCGACGAGTTCTTCCTGAATCTCCACTCCCCAAATCTCCGTCGATTTGAACTTGGTGGCCAGAATAATTGGAATAACACCACTTCCCGTTCCCAAATCGACCACCTTTTGCCCCTCCTTCAACCGGATGAAATGGGCCAGCAAGATGGAATCTACGGAAAAGCGATATCCCTTTTTTTTCTGGAAAATCTTTACGTTACCCGAAAGGAAATAGTCTAATGTTTCGTCTTGACAGGGCATTGGCTCTATGAGATGTGAACGAGGATACCACAAATATATCTTCAATGAGACTCACGGTTCAAGGCGTTTAGGGGGTCGACTTTTAATGGTGCTTGACAAAAGCCGGATAACCTGGATAATTAAGGGAAAATGGTGATAAAGGAGGGGAAGATGGGATTGAGACGAAGCTCCATTAAATCGCTTTTACTAGTCGTGTGCTTTTTGGGCTCGATCCTCTTTGGCCGGACATCTGCCCTTGCCCAGCAAGGCAAAGGGGAGAGTAAGGAGGGGGTTTATGTCATTAAGAAGGGGGACACCCTCTGGGATCTTTCCGAGAGATTCCTCGATGATCCCTTTCTATGGCCCAGGATCTGGCAAAGCAATCAATATATTACGAATCCGCACTGGATTTTTCCCGGGAATCCCATTCGGTTCTACCCCTTTGAGGGAGTAAAGGCCGCACCGGCAAAGCCCGCCGAGGTAAAACCGGCTGAGATCACCCCCCCGGAGGTTAAACCTCCTGAGGCCAAGCCGGAAATTGCTCGAAAACCACCTGCGGAGGAAAAGCCGGTCGAAGGGGCTCCGCCGGCAGCCAGACCTCCGGAGGTGGCCCTCAAGCGCGAGGCCATTCCAACGACGCAGGAGCGATGGGCGGGTTTTATGACGAAGAAGGATTTTCCCGGCATTGGGGTTGTTGTCGAACCCAAGGAGGAGGGAAAACTCCTCATGGCTGAAGGGGATATCGTCTATTTGGCATTCAAGACGGGCGATCCCATCGAGGTTGGGGAACAGTTTACCATTTTTAGAATCTCGCGGGTGATTAAACATCCCCTTACCGGAGAGGAATTGGGGCGGAAGGTGAGTATTTTGGGAGAATGCAAGATTATCGGTGCCCAAGACGCCATGTATACGGCTCATATTTTCAAATCCTACCGGGCCATTGAACGGGGAGATCGGCTCACCCACTACCAATCCAAAATGGGGCAATGAGGGCCAACTGACGGAAAAAGACGAAATCGGCATGTGAAAATGAGATGAGAAACGGTCTCATTCCCGAGGTGGTTCAATCACTTTCTGCAACTATTCCTTCCTCATATCCATTCCCCCGTTTCCTTCCCCGGCTGGAATTAGCTTTTCCAAGGTGAAGTGGTGGACGAGCGGTTCTATTGGCTAGCATTAAATTTCATCCCCGGGGTTGGACCAGTCTTGATCAAGGCCTTGCTTGACCGATTCGGGACTCCGAAACGTGTCTTTAAGGCCTCTCAAAGGGAATTGGCAAGGGTGGATGGGATTGGCGAACGATTGGCAGGGATGATCAAGGAACCCGATGTTCGAGGGAAGATCCAGGATGAATTGAAGCTCATAGAGAAGCTCAACGTTTCTATTGTAACCCTCGGGGATCCATCATACCCGAATAATTTGACACAAATATACGATCCTCCCCCCTTGCTCTATGTTCGAGGGGATTTGCAACCGGGGGACGATTTGGCCATATCAATGGTTGGATCTCGTTTGACCTCCAACTACGGTCGCATTACCACTGAGAGGACCGCTGCGGATTTAGCAAGACATGGGGTAACCATCGTGAGCGGTATGGCAAGGGGGATCGACTCCGCGGCTCATAGGGGGGCCCTGTCGGCTGGGGGGAGGACGATAGCGGTATTGGGTTGTGGGGTGGATATTGTTTACCCGCCGGAAAATCGCCGCCTCTTTGAGGAAATCACCGCTCATGGAGCGGTCGTTTCGGAATTCCCCCTGTCGACACCGCCGGATGGGATGAACTTCCCCAGGAGAAATCGAATCATCAGCGGCTTATCGCTGGGAGTGGTGGTCGTCCAGGCAAACGCGAGAAGTGGATCCTTGATCACCGCCAGATTGGCCCTGGAACAGAACCGCGATGTATTCGCCGTTCCCGGCAATGTCGGAATGGCCGGAAGTCGGGGGACGAACCGACTGATCAAACAAGGGGCCAAGTTGATCGAATCCGCCGCCGACATTTTGGAGGAAGTCCTTCCCCGCTTTCAGCATCAGGGGTTGGAATCCGAGGACCGGAAACCTTCCCTGGAAGAGGAGGAGGAAAGGGCTTACCAGCTCTTAGAGGATGATCCGGTCCACATCGATTCCATCATCGCCCAGACCGGAATGAGCGCTAGCGACGTGTCAGCTATTTTATTGCAATTGGAGCTGAAGGGATTGGTTCAACAGTTATCCGGGAAGCGCTTCGTCAAGAGATGAGGGGTAGAAAGGAAGGGAGTTTTGGTGTAGATTTTGCAGCGTCTGCGATCAATCCTTTCAGTCGGGAATTGAGTATGAAAAAGTCCCTTGTGGTCGTTGAATCTCCGGCCAAGGCCAATACCATTAATAAGTTCCTTGGATCTAACTTCATCGTGAAGGCCTCGGTGGGGCACGTAAAAGACTTGCCCGAGAAGGAACTGGGCGTTGATATTGAGCATGACTTCGAACCGCGCTACGTCACCATACGCGGGAGGGGAAAAATCCTCAAGGAGTTAAAGAAGGCCAGCCAAAGTGTTGGAGCTATCTATCTTGCCCCTGATCCGGATAGAGAGGGCGAGGCAATAGCCTGGCATGTCGCCGAGGAGTTGAAGGATCGGGGCAAAAGGATATATCGGGTTTTGGTCAATGAGATCACGAAGAAGGCGGTATTGGAGGCCATCAAAAACCCGGGCCAACTTCAACGGAGCAAGTATGAAGCACAGCAGGCTCGGCGAATACTGGACCGGTTGGTGGGATATCAGATCAGTCCCTTACTCTGGGAAAAGGTACGAAGGGGATTAAGCGCCGGGCGGGTTCAATCCGTAGCGGTCCGAATCATTTGTGAAAGGGAAAGGGAGATTAATTCCTTCATTCCCAAGGAATACTGGACCATTGCCGCTCGGCTTAAGAAACTGACATCCGAGGAAGCCTTTGAGGCAAAACTAAGCAAGGTGAAGGGGGAAAAGGCCGACATCTCCACCGGGGCGATGGCCAGGGAGATCATTCAAGGGCTGGACGGGGCCGATTTTATCGTATCAAGGGTGGAAAGTAAGGAGAGGAAGAGGCATGCTCCCCCTCCCTTTATCACCAGCAAATTGCAGCAGGAGGCCGCCAGAAAGCTCCGTTTTTCCGCCAAGAAGACGATGATGGTGGCCCAAAGGCTTTATGAAGGGGTCGAGCTTGGACCAGCGGGCTCGGTGGGCTTGATCACCTATATGCGGACGGATTCCACCCGGGTATCCGAGGGAGCCCTGAGGGAGGTTCGTGAATATATCGGCCAGCGATTCAGCGATCAGTTCTTGCCGCCAAAACCCATTCGTTACAAGAGCAAGAAGGGAGCACAAGATGCCCATGAGGCCGTTCGGCCGACCTCAATGGAACTGGAACCCAAAAGGGTTGCCTCCTGCCTAAATAAAGACCAGAGATCCCTATACCAGCTCATCTGGGACCGCTTCGTGGCTAGTCAGATGATGCCCGCCCTCTTCGACCAGACCACGGTGGAGATTGAGGCGAAGGATTGCGTCTTCAGCGTCACGGGCTCCGTCCAGAAGTTTCCCGGATTTATGGCCCTGTATGTGGAGGGAGAGGATGAGGAAAGGGGGGAAGATGGAGAGAAGGCGAGATTACCCGAACTGAAACAGGGGGATCGACTGACCCTCCTTTCCCTGGCCCCAGAACAGCACTTCACTCAACCTCCTCCTCGGTTTTCCGAGGCTACCCTGGTGAAGGAGTTGGAGGAAAGGGGTATCGGCCGGCCTTCAACCTATGCCGCCATTCTCAGCACCATCCAGGAGAAGGACTACGTAAGGCTCGAAAAGGGAAGGTTTTTTTCCACTGAATTGGGATTATTGGTGACGGATCTCCTGGTGGAAAACTTTCCCCATATCATGGATGTGGAGTTCACGGCCCAAATGGAGGATAAACTGGATAAGATCGAGGAAGAAAAGGTAGGGTGGGTGAGGGTGTTGAGGCAGTTTTACGGGCCCTTTAGCAAGAGCGTGGAATCGGCCAAAACCACCATGAGGGACGTTAAACGAGGGGGGGAGATGACCGACATCTCATGCGATGTCTGTAGTAGTCCCATGGTGATAAAGTGGGGGAAAATGGGGCAGTTCCTGGCCTGTTCCACCTATCCGAAATGTAAGAATACCAAGGATTTTTCCCGAGATGGAGAGGGGAGAATTGTAATCCAAACCCCCGAGGAGACCGAGCACCGGTGTGACCGGTGTGGTCGTCCCATGGTGGTGAAGAACGGGAAATTCGGGAGGTTCCTTGCGTGTTCCGATTATCCTCGTTGTCAGGCGACGAAACCACTGACTTTAGGGATACCCTGCCCCTCCGAGGGATGCGGGGGTGAATTAGTGGAGAAGAGGACCCGGAAGGGGAGGGTTTTCTACGGGTGTAGCCGTTTTCCCCATTGTAAATTCGCCACCTGGGGAAGACCGGTACAGGAACAGTGTCCTCGCTGCGAGGCCCCTTTCCTCATAGAGAAGTCCGGTAGAAGGGGAATGGTGACCTTGCATTGCGCAAAGGATGGTTGCGGGTACAAGGAAGGGAAAGCCACCTCAGTGATTTAAGCTCCAATCGTAATCCCGGTATCGGATACTTACCGCCTCTTGAAGACTCCCCAGGAAATCCTTCTCCTCGCCCGCATCCAAGTACCGGAGGAGAAACTGGATAATCGCCCTCTCGCTCCCCC
>DAOVIU010000183.1 GCA_030673585.1 Pseudomonadota bacterium
GATTTTCGGCCTCCCTCAAAGCACTGGTTCCCGCTGCCACAATTTTCGTAACCCCCTTGTCGCGGCATAGGGAGAGATAGCGGTCGATAACATGGATACTCTTTTGCATGGAATGGGTATTGATTCTATGGGTTTTCGCGAGACCTTCACCCAGGCGGGTTGTGGTCTCCAGATCCATGATGGTTTGAAGCCGACCATTGGTGGTTTGCTCGGCGATTAAGAGGAGAATGGTGTTGGTCCCAATATCAAGGGCCGCATACCGCTTCATTTTTCCCCAATTTGTGCTTGAATTTTCGGTAGAAGGAAAAGGTTGAAGAGGGTGTGTTTGACTCTTCGAATGATGTCTTTTGACATTGTGGTGGTAAGCCCTGATTCAGTCACTCCTCTTCTGAAAAGCCGGGGATTTATGCACGTTCACTCGAGAAGAACGGAAGAAATCGCGGGTCCTGTTCACCTGGCTGAAGTCGAACTCTCGATACGGGCTGATGAAGGGCGACAACGACGCGTTTTTAACGGGGACCCCTCGGATTCTCGGCTACCGATGTTGGGCGATGAAACGGGAAATGGATCGGTCGAACGTCCTCTCCACCTCCGGGGAAAACAGACACCCGGGAAGCTCCCCAAGCCCACTGTGGTAAGCTATGCACTCACAACATTTCCCCTTTTTGTTGCACGGTTCATAGGTGCAGGTGCACTTCCCCTTGTTCAGCTCGAGATTACATTCGGCCATGGGTCCTTCCTCCTCCCGATTATCGCCGCATCCTTGAGGGCACATATTTAACGCATATGTTTGGGTCTGTCAATGGTCCAAGTAGAGATCTCTGAAGAATTGCCCGCCGCTGCTCAAAATGTTTTTTCGACCATTCCTTTGGTTGAGGATACGCGTGGGGTGTAAAGGAGAAAAAGCTACAAGACAGGGGGCGAAGACGCCCCCTGGGAAAGACCTTTAAAACCAGTTGGTGAGCCTTTTCTTAGATAGCAATCCCTTGATTTTATTCAGATTTCTATTTGCCTCCTCCTCTCCTTTTTGGACGCAGTGGTCGAATTTGGAGAAGTCCGCCCAGAAAACGTCTTGCACATCCGGTTTCAAAATGATGTCCGCCCCTTGAACCCGGATCTGATTGAGGGCATGTGCGAGAATCTTCTCGGAACGAATGACCACATCGATTCCACAGTTCAACTCGAAGGGCCCGTCGATACCCTTGGATACATCAACACCGATGACTAGCTTCGCTCCCAGTTCTGAGGCGGGACCTACGGGGATGAGGTCAATGCACCCACCATCCACCAATTCATGTCCATCCAGCGTGACGGGTGGGAGGACTCCCGGGATGGCACAACTAGCGCTGACCGCGCTCCGAAGGGGACCCGTTTTGAACACGACCTCGCTGCCGGAGGTTAAATCCAGGGCGATGGCGGCGAACTTCAAGCGGGTTTCCCTGATGTCGACATCATCGATGAGGGCCTCAATATGTCCGCGGAACTCCTTCTCGGAGATGAGGGATTTCTTGGCGAGGGAGAGATTGTAGAAGAACCCCCTCTTAATGTGGTGGGTGAACTTGTAGAAGAATCCCGAGCCCTGCTCGGTATATTTCTTCGCATCTAAGAAATCGAATTGGCTCATTTTAAACCGGGAACTCTCAATATATTCACGCGCTCTCTTTTCCACTTCCAGGGCATTGGGATGAGTTGAATACATAGCCCCAATAATCGCCCCAATGCTCGTTCCGGTGACGATGTGAACGGGTATGTTCTCCCTTTCTAGTACCTTTACGATTCCTATATGGGCGGCTCCCCGGGCAGCACCTCCCCCCAGAGCCAGGCCAACCCTCAATTTACGCATGCAAAACCCTCAGTCGATCTTTTCCATTACTGCGGCGGCCAAGAGGGGGAACATAATCTCGTGATGGCCGATGATTGAATAACCCTTGCCTCCCTTGCGAGTAGGGCGATTCACTACGTTGACCGTTGGGCGGTAGTGCTGGATGAAGTCCATATTGACCGTGGTGAAACGATCTACTCGATGGCCGAGGTTTCGGGCTAGGCTCAGGGCCTTGATGAATACCTCTGGAAGGATGACCGCCGATCCCAGATTGAGGTAGACACCGCCCTCCAATTTGGAGATGATGAATGAAAAGATCTTAAAGTCTCGGTAGCTCGCCTCGCCAATGGCAGCGCCATCGGTCGAGGGATGCATGTGGATAACGTCCGTCCCGATGGCGACGTGAACGGTTATGGGAATGCCCACTCTCGAGCCGGCAGCCAGAATGCTCAAAGCGGAATGGGGAAGGTCTGCATCGAGGATTTCCCGGCCCAAGGTCTCACCCAGCCCCAAACCCCGCACGGCTCCCTCTCTGATGGCCCCATTGATGAACTCCGCGGTTTCCCGGGTCATTCCAAAGGTTCCCCTGTTCAGCTCTTCCGCCACATCCTCAGAAGTTTGACCCGCCATAGCGACTTCCACATCGTGGATGATGCACGCTCCGTTCATGGCCACCGCCTTGAAAATTCCCCGTTCGATGAGGCTAATAATGATGGGGCTGAGACCGAGCTTGATGGGGTGAGCACCCATGGCCAGAACGGTCATCCTTTTTTCTTGAAAGGCGTCGATTAGGCTCTGGACGATGTTGCGAAAATCCCTTCCCGCCAGGATATTTGGGAGGGCGTCATAGAAATCCCTAAAGCTATTTCCCCTGACGTAGGTCCTGCTGAAATCGTCGATTCCAACCGTGGATTTCCTGTCCTTTAGGGAGACCGTTCTAACCTTATCCTGATCAATCTGGTCGAACCTTGATTTCATCTTAGTTTCCGCGAAGCCCGATTCAGTATGCCATCTTGAAGATTTGTGCCTCCGCCATTTCGCAGAGGATGTGCACCACGGCCATGTGGACCTCTTGAATGCATGGGGTACTGCTGGAGGGGACAATAAGGGAATAGTTGGCCACTTTGACGAGCTCGCCTCCGTCGTTCCCCGTCAGGGCGATGGTCTCGAGGCCCATCTCCTTAGCCACCTCGATGGCCCTGACGACATTAGCCGAGTTTCCACTGGTGCTGATGCCAATGGCGATATCCCCCTCTCTTCCCAGGGCGACAATCTGCTTGGAGAAGACCTCCGAAAAGCTATAATCGTTGCCGATGCTGGTGAGGATGGAGGAATCCGTGGTCAGGGCTATGGCGGGGAGGGGGGGACGGTCCATGCGGAAACGATTGACGAACTCTGCGGCGAGGTGTTGGGCTTGTGCTGCGCTGCCCCCATTGCCGAAGAGCAGGAGTTTATTCCCGTTCTCCAGGGAATCGGCGATAAGCTTGATAATGGAGATGAGCCGGGGAAGGCTTTCGTGGAAGAATCGTTTCTTGACCCTTTCGGTTTCCTCGATCCTTTTATGGATAATCTCCTCCATGGGCTCTCATATTATACTCCCCCAGGTTTCCTGTCAAGGGTTTGGAGCTTTCCGGGTGGCATCTCATGCTCCTGGACGAAATGATCGGGAAAGGACCAGCAGTTGACCTTTTTCCCTTTTTCACATAGGATATTGTATCGATCCGCTTGTGGCCGCAGTCGTGAGCGATAAGCCTTTTCGGGGTGATGAGCTCCATGAATATTCTGGCCTTGCCCTCCGCTTTAGCCTTCACCATGAACATTACCCTCTGTTTGGTCGTTCTCTCCAGCAATCCTAAAAATATCGCCAAAGGCTCTTTGCCTGTTTCGTCCTTTCGTTCGTTACGTGGAACGTGGGCGAATTCATCATGATCAATAGTCAAAATCCCGGAAGCGCCATCCTGGGAGTCAAGATTATCTTTGCCGGGCTGGCTTATGCCCCGGTTTTCTTTCTCCACTTTTCCTTGGTCTTCCCGGTGAAGCAGAGAATCCCCTTCTTCAGGAGAAACAATCTGATCATTCTCTACCTCATTCCCGCCTTCATCCTCGCCCTCTTTTTCTCCTTATTCGCCATTGATATTCAACGATTGGAACAGATGAAGAACGTATTCTACTACGCCCTGAGATTCGAGGAGCCGTTGGTATTTCAAATTTTCATCATTATTATCGGATGTGTTGCAAGCATGTATGTTTATTGGGGTATTCGTAATCTCGTCTCCGGACTGAGGATTACCCGATTGCCCAAGCAGAAATTGCAGATCAAGTATTTGATCTTCGGGATCGTATCCGTAGGCGTCGTTGGAGCGGGGATCAACCTCTCAAATCATTTCCTGAAGCTGGGATGGCCGGTCTTCTTTTTGGCCAGTCTGTATGCCATCTTGGTCAGCGTCTTTTTCGCTATCGCCCTCATCAGATATCGTTTGCTGGATATCCATATCCTCATAAGGGGCGGCATCCTCTATTCGTCCCTTTCCGGATTCGTGTTAGCGGTCTACGTGCTTCTCATAAAGAATATTAGGGAGATGATTTCCGAGACTTATACCCCTAAGTCCCTGTTCGTCGAGTCCATGTTAATACTGGTGCTGGTCTTGTTGAATGGGGTACAGGCGTTGGCTTTGAGAATATCACACTCGCTAACCTGACAAGCGTAATGGCATTACTGCCAACATACGCTCGGGCAGGTGCAAAGTGGCA
>DAOVIU010000059.1 GCA_030673585.1 Pseudomonadota bacterium
AGGATAGACTCGATAAAATGCAAGTGCCACACGCCCTTTACCCAGCCTAGCTGGCCCACCCTCTCGGAGGTGTATTCGCCGCCGGCTCCCTTGGGCCCACCGAAAACAGCAAAGAACAGACCCAGCATGAAAAGCAAAGCGGTTAGAACCCCGAGACTCTTGGAAAAGGATATCTTCAGGGGAACACGGAGTTCTCTATCGAGCTCCAGGAGCATTATGACAAAAATGATGAGCATCATTACGGCCCCGGCGTACACGAGGACCTGAATGATGGCGATGAAAGGACTCTGAAGGAGGACGAACAGGACCGCTGTACACAGAAAGGTTAGGATGAGGAAAAGGGCTGAGTGGATCGGATTCCTCTGGGTTACCATGAGAATCGCGCCGAGGATGGCGAAAGAGGCCGTTCCGAGAAAAATCAACCACTGGAAGATGGTGCTAATATTCTGTTCAAACATGGAGACCCTCTCAGGGAAATCTATTGCTCTAACTGTTGAGGGAAAGGTTACTAAATTTCAAAATCCAAATGTCAAAGGTATCCCTCGTCTTCGAGAAATCAGGGATTCAGCTTCTTCTGATCCACCAAAAAGGTGGTGTTGAAAATGAAATCGGAACGCTCATATTGCACGTACTCATAATTCCTGCCCATCTTTATCGCGTTTACCGGGCAAATCTCCTCACAGAAGCCGCAAAAGATACACCTGGTCCCATCGATCTCGTAAACCCTGGGAACCCGGTTTCCATCCTCGTATTCCTCTGCCTCCACGTAGATGCAATTGGAGGGGCAGACTGCCTCGCAAAGGCCGCAGGCCACACATTGGGTAGAACCGTCCTCCCTCTGTTCGAAATAATGAATACCCCGCCATCTATCCGTCATCTCAACCCTTTCTTCCGGGTACTGTCTGGCAAAGGGCTTCGAAAAGAAGTACTTGAGGGTAACGGCCAACCCTTTCAAGAGGGGAACAATCATCGCCTTTTCTCTCCTCTATCGCCTTCCACAGCCCCTTCCATGAGGGCTACTTGACGAGAAGAACGACCCCTGTGACCAACACATTGATCAGGGCCAGGGGAAACATGAACTTCCAACCAAACTTCATGATCTGGTCATACCGAAGCCTCGGATAGGTAGCTCGGATCCAGATACAGACAAAGACCAGGACAAAGATCTTTGCCAGAAACCAGAGCCACCCCGGAATGAATGACAGGGCCGGTACAATCGGATGCCATCCACCCAAGAAGAGCGTAACAGCAACGGCCGGCATGACGATCATATGGGCGTATTCGGCTATGAAATAGAGGGAAAACTTCATGCTACTGAATTCGATGTTGAATCCACAGGCCAGCTCCGACTCAGCCTCCGGCATATCAAAAGGTACTCGGGCTAGTTCCGCCAGTCCCCCCACGAAGAAAAGGAGAAAAGCTACCGGTTGCAAAAAGACATTCCAGTGCCAGAAACCTCCTGCCTGGGTCAGGACGATTTCCCTGAGATTAAGGGTCTGGGATATCATTAATACCCCGATAAGGGCTACACCTATGAAGACCTCATAGCTGATCATCTGGGCAGCAGCCCGCAGAGATCCCGTGACACCGTACTTGTTCCCGGAAGCCCATCCTCCCAAGACCACACCAAACTCTCCAATTGAGCTGATGGCAAACAGATACAGGAGTCCCATGTCTATGTCGGCCACCACCAGCTTTATCTCCCTTCCCAGGAGCCCTATCTTGTTCCCGAAGGGGATCACCGCTGCCAGACAGAGTACCGAAATTACGGATATGGCCGGGGCCATCATGAAGACAACCCTATCGGCCCTGGCTGGAACCAGATCCTCCTTGAAAAATGCCTTAACCCCATCCGCGATGGGCTGCAAAAGACCGAAGGGGCCGACCCGATTGGGACCGTATCGGACCTGGATATGTCCCAGGACTTTCCTCTCGAACAGGGTATTGTAGGCAGTCAGGAGAAGGAGTACGACGAAGACCACCAGGCTCTTGGCTACGACTTCGATAACCACGTAAAGAAGTTCCATGCTAGATCCTCTCCACCTTTACCACGCATGCCTTATATTCGGGTATTCCGGAAAGGGGATCGAATTCCCCTGAAAGGACCTCATTGAGCTCGATATCGTAAAATGATGGTGCCAAGTAGACCATCCCCCTGGCAACGCGATCTGAAAAACGAGCCCTTGTTTCGATCCGACCCCTGCGGGAAGTCAGGCGAAGGCGATCTCCATCAGATATCCCGCGAGTTGCCCCATCCTCCGGGTGAATCTCAAGGGCAGTCTCCGGATACCACTTTGCCAGCCCGAGGGCTCTTCTCTCCTTCGTTCCGATCGCGTAGTTGTAGAGGACCCTCCCCACTGAAAGCCACAGCGGGAAATCCTTCCCGGGCCTCTCCCCGGGTTCCCGATACTGAACCGGGAAAAAGCGCCCTCCCCCGTTGGAGAATCCGTCACTGTAGAGGACGGGAGTTCCCGGGTGGTTCCGCTCAGGACACGGCCATTGGATCCCGCCGGCTTCAAGATTCCCGTAATCCATACCCTGGAAAAGAGGAGCCAGGGAGGCCATTTCCGAGAAAATCTCCGACGGGTGATGATACTCCATGGGATGATCCATCTGGGAGGCCAGGGCGGAGATAATCTCCCATTCGGCCTTCCCACCCAGAGGGGAAATTGCCCGGCGCACCCGTTGTACTCTCCGTTCCATGCTCGTAAAAGTCCCGTCCTTTTCAGCAAAGGTGGCCCCGGGAAGAACCACATCCGCCTTTTGGGCCGTCTCCGTGGGGAAGGTATCGACGACCACCAGGAGCTCCAGCTTCTCCAGGGCTGCCTCCAGGCGTTTCTTATTGGGGAGGGTAATCAGGGGGTTTTCCCCCATCACGATGAGGCCTTTGATTTTCCCCGCCCCTATGCCATCGAACATCTCACCGAGGGAAAGGCCCGGTTTTACCGGGAGCTCTCCTCCCCAGGCGTTCTCAAATCTCTCGCGAACCCCTGGATCATCGATTCCCTGGTATCCGGGAAGATAGTTGGGGAGAGCGGCCATGTCGAAGGCCCCCTGACAGTTGCTCTGAGAACATAATGGATAGAGACCCCCTTGGTCCCTGCCGACATTTCCCGTAACCAGGGCCAGGTTGGCGAGGGCCTTCACGCCATCTGTTCCCCTCAGATGCCCGGTTATCCCCGATCCATAAGCGATGACAGCGTTCCCCGCATTCCCCAGGAGGTGTGCTGCCCTCCGAAGCTCCCCCGCCGGGATGCCCGTGAGCTTTTCCACGGATTCAGGCGTATAGGTGGAAACCGATTTTTTCAGCTCGGTAAAACCGTGAGTCCTCTCCTTGACAAAAGTCCCATTCACGAGGTCTTCGTCGATGAGCGTCTTTATCAATCCATTGATCCAGGCCACATCGCTTCCGGGAAACGGGCGAAGCCAGATATTTGCGTATTTTTCCAAGGAGGTCCTGCGGGGATCCACGAGAATCACCCGCGCATCGTTCCCCTGAATGGCCTTGCGAATCTTGTGGGCAAAAATCAGGTTGTCCTCATCGGGGTCGGCCCCTACTATCAGCATCACATCGGCACCTACGACGCCATCCAACCCATTCGTCATAGCCCCAAAGCCCAAAGACTCGGATAACCCCACAAGGGTCGGGGCACCTCCCAAGCGAGCACCGCTGTCCACGTTGTTTGAGCCAAGAACGAGACGCATCCATTTCTGAAGGAGATAGATCTCCTCATTTGTTCCCCGTGCAGGAGCAATGGCACCGATGCTCTCACCCCCGGACTTCTCCATGAGGGTCTTGAGCTTTTTCGAGACCAGGGAGAGGGCCACTTCCCAGGTTGCCTCTTGGAGTTTCTTCTTCTCCCTGATCAGAGGATGGATCAGCCGGTTGGGGTGGTGAATGTAGTCATACCCGAAACGTCCCTCTACGCAGAGGCTGCCCTCGTTTACCCCAACACCCTCCCTGCTCGTCACCTTCATCACGCGCTTGCCATGGAGGACATTCAGGTCCAGCTGACATCCGCATCCACAAAAGGTGCAGGTCGTCTGCACCCGTTCCATCTGCCAGACCCGACCCTTAACGGGACTGACGTTTTCGGTCAGGGCACCCACAGGACAGACATGGAGGCACTCACCGCAGGAGATGCATGCATCGGGGTTGATGGCCTCAACATGGGACTCAAATCCCCGATCAACCACATCGAGGACGTGGCATCCCGGAATCTCGATACAGGATTGGATGCATCGCAAACACATGACGCAACGATCCATCCATTGCTTGATGAGAGGCGTCCCGTAAGGAATATCCGGCCGTTCAACCCTTTCCGAAATGTAGTCCTGCCTGTCGATCCCATACTGGTAGGTCAGGTTCTGAAGTTCGCATTCTCCCCCGGCATCGCAGACCGGGCAATCCAGGGGATGCTGGATCAGCAGAAACTTCAAAGCATCCCTCCGCATCTCCTCCAAACGTTCCGTCCTGGTTTGAACGTTCATCCCCTCGATCACCGGAGTGGCGCACGAGGGCATGGGTTTTTCGACACCCTCAATGTCGACGATACACATCCGGCAGGATTTGAGCCAGCTCAGCTTAGTCAGGTAGCAGAGGGTGGGAATGTAAATTCCATGCTCCTTGGCTGTCTCCAGAATGGTTGTCCCATCCCGAGCAGTAATCTGCTTGCCATCAATCGTTGCGTTTATCATCCTCTATCCTCAATAATGTGCCCCTTTCGGATTCACCGAAACCTTGATCGCGCCTTATGCTTTGGGGCCCAGCACCACCAGACCGATCCGGTAGCACCTCAGACACCGTTCGGCTTCTTCCCGGGCTACCGGAATGGGAAACCCGATTTCTACTTCGGCAAAGGTGTGGCGTCGTTCCTCGGGGTCCAACATGTCGAGATGCCGTCGCTCCATTCCCCCCACCATGCCCACATCTTCGTCCTCATCGTAAACCCCGATGGTTGCCATCAAATCTTCCAGCCTATCTTCATCGGATGGTACGAGGGGTTCTCCCCTCAGGTACCTATCAATCCTATCCGCGGCCCTTTTTCCATTTCCGGCGGCCCTGACAAGTACGTCAGGCCCCGTCACGCAGTCCCCCGCGGAAAAGATCCCTGGAAGGGAAGTCTCGAAGGATTCCTCATTGATCACCAGGGTCTGCCACTTCGTGGTCTCGATCTCGGTCATCCCCTCCAGAAAGCGGAGATCGATGCCCTGGCCAATGGCCGGAATGACGATATCACAGTCGATGAAGAACTCCGACCCGGGAACAGGAATCGGTCGTCTTCTCCCGCTTTCATCGGGTTCTCCGAGCTCCATACGGATACACTCCACGCCGACCACCTTTCCGCCTTTGGCCACAACCTTTACCGGATTGCACAGGAAATGGAACTTCACCTGCTCCTCTTCCGCATCCCGAATCTCCACGTCGTCAGCCGGCATCTCCTTACGGGATCGCCGGTAAACCAGATTCACATCGGACTTGCCGATGCGAAACGAAGATCGGACACAGTCGATTGCTACGTTTCCTCCTCCGACCACCACGACCTTCTTGCCTTCAGGATAGGGATCCTTCCCCTGGTTAATCTCGAGAAGGTATTTGACCCCCGGGATGAACCCCTTGTACCCGGCGTCCTCACCTTCCACCCTCATGGGCGTATTGGTCTGAGCACCCACACCGGTAAATATGGCTTTATACTCCTGGGCGATTTCACCCAGGGTGATATCTTTCCCCACCTCCGTGTTGTAGCGAATCTCAACTCCCATCTCCTGAATGATCTCTACCTCGCGGTTGAGAATGTCCCGCGGCAGACGATAATCCGGAATCCCCCAAGCGGCCATGCCCCCTGGAGCACCGAATCGTTCAAACACGGTGACGGGGTACCCCATCTGCGCCAGGTAGTATGCGCAGGTAACACCGGCCGGTCCCGCCCCCACGACCGCAACGCGATCCTCCTTTTTCACCTCGGGGATTTTCAGAGGAGGGGTGTGGCGCCTCTCCAGTTCCCAGTCCGCCACAAACCGTTTCAGGTATTTGATGGAAATCGATTCGTCGAGATTTGCCCTCCGACAATTGGATTCGCAAGGCCGAATGCATACACGACCCAATGTCCCGGGAAGGCAGGCCATGTTCCGTATCACATCCAGGGATTCGTCGAACTTGTGCTCCTTGATACACTCCACATAGGTCGGAACATCGAGGTGGGAAGGACAGGCATTGGAGCACGGAGCTACGGTCTTCGCCTTGTAGTTTTCGGCGAGTACCTCTTTCTTGTCTTTAATGACCCTGAGAAACTCCTCTTTGAAATACTGGAGGCAGTGCAGGAGGGCAATGGTACCGGTCTGACCAACCTGGCATTTGGAGCTTTCCCGGATCAGGCTCCCAAGGGATTCCATCTTTTCCAGGTCGGCACGGGTTCCGCGGCCATGGGTGATCCCCTTGAGGATTGTCAGGATTACCCGGGTTCCCACTCTGCAGGGAATGCATTTCCCGCAGGACTCCTTCTGAACGGCCACCATGTAAGCCCGGCACATATCCACGATGCTGACGTCGGCATCCCTGACCGCCAGACCTTCCCAACCCATGAAGGCCTTGATCTCGTTCTCACCGTCATAGTCGGGGGGGAGATTTAATCCCGGGACCTCCGCAAATTCCTCCGGTGATTTTCCGCGATTGTCAACGATCCGTCCTTGCCAACTGG
>DAOVIU010000013.1 GCA_030673585.1 Pseudomonadota bacterium
CCAGACCTCTTCAATGCCAGGGACCACGCCCAATACCCGAAGTCCGAGCCCGGATATGACGAGGACGATGGAGACGAGCATGATGGCAATGGTTGTTATGCCGGCGAGGAATTTGCCGTTGATAATGGAGTCCCGAAATATGGGTTGGGAGACCAGCTTGCTCATCGTCCCAGTGCTTATTTCTCGATTGATGGAGTCGAAGCCTAGTACGATACCGATGAGGGGAAAGAGAAAAGCCACGAACCAAGCAAGGGATAACGACCCTCTTGTGAAGAGCATCAAAAACACGAGCTTTGGCTTGGCGATCCCCTCGAGCTCTTCCCGCAGGCTAATACCAGTCATGTATGTGGAGATGAGGCTCACCATGGCGATGAGGGCGAAGAGGATGACAAACCGGTAGCTGCTGAAGTGATCCGCCAGCTCTTTCTTGAAGACGACCAGGAGCCCGCGGGTATCGATCCCCTCGGAGAATAATTCACGCAGATTTTTCCCTAAAGTTTTCGTCGGAATAGAGAATCTACCCATAGTTACACCTCATGGAAATACTTCATGTAGATTTGCTCCAGGGTGTACTTTTCCTTGTCCACCCCTAACTTCTCCTTCGCCAGATCTTCCATCGGGCCCATGGCAACGAGCTTTCCCTTGATCATGATGCCCACCCGATGGGAGATCTTCTGCACCTGATCCAGGTTGTGGGAGCAGATGAGTATGGTAATCTTCCTATCGCGGCTCAGGGATTGAATGAGCTCGATCATCCGTATGGCGCCATCGGGGTCCAGGCCAAGGGTGGGTTCATCGAGGAAAAAGATCTTTGGATCCTTGATGAGTACTTCCGAGATGCCCAGGCGTTGAGTCATTCCCCGGGAGAAGGTTTCCACTTTCTTTTCCGCGTCCTCGGAGAGCCCAACGGTGTCAAGGGCCTCGTCGATCTTTTCGGAGGAGGTCTGGTGAGGGATTTTGTTGAGCCTCGCCACGTACTGGAGATTCTCCCGTGCGTTCATATCCCGATAAAAGCCCACGTTCTCCGGCAGATAACCGACCAGCCGCTTCACCTTGAGGGGTTCCCGGGTGGGGTTGAATCCACACACCAGGGCCTCCCCTTTTGACGGCTCGGTGAGTCCTAGGAGCATGAGGATTGTTGTAGTCTTGCCGGCACCATTGGGGCCGAGAAAGCCGAAGATCTCACCCTCCTGGACCTGCAAGGTCAGACCGTCTACCGCCACCTGTTGCCCGTAGTATTTGGAGAGTTCCCTCGTCTCGATAACTGTTTGGGTGGCCATTTTATCTCCTCCCCAGCCACGTAAACAGTCCGCCGAGTCCCACAATCACCAGAAGGATAATGCCGATGCCTATCCATCCCCATGCCGTTGAGGCCTTCACCGTCACCCTCATTTCCATGGTCTTCTGGTCCTTTTCCCCATCGACGTTGAGACCCACGGAATAGTCGCCCACCAATGCCTCCTCGGCAGGGGTAATGGTAACCTCCACCTGTTTCAACTCGTCCGGTTTTAGTGCCTCGATCTTCTCGGGTTCGAACTCCACCTTCCAGTTTTCCGGCTTTATGGATATGAACTTGATATTATGGTTGGTAGCGGAGCCAGAGTTCTTCACGTAGATGGACAAATTGGCGTCCTTTCCCTTCTGGGCCTCCAGGGAAAGAAGGCCCGTTGGAGTGCCAGCTTCCAGCTTATATGTCCCCGTGAGGTTGACAGTCAGCTTCGCCTCGGCCTTCGCATCGGCAGAACCGACCCGGACATTGATGGGATACTCCCCCGCTTCGGCCAACCGGTAGGGCTTCACCTCCACTGCCACGCTCTTGCTCTGATTCTTTTCGAGTCGGACGCTGGAGATAAACTTATCCTCATAGGCGGGCTTGAAATTGATCTCCCAGTCCTCCGGTCCCTTGGAGATAAGGTTGTATACCTTGTCCTTATCCAGTTTATTGTCCACCTCGAGGGAAAACTCGAAGGTGGCATCCGTTGGACCCCGCAACACCGGGTATGATGTAGTCACGGTAACGGCCTTCTCCTTTTCCTTTACGGCCTTTTCGGAGACCGTAACCGCGATCTCCTGCTTTGACGTGAATGCACCATCCTGGGTTTGCGCTTTCACCTTGAATACATACTTGCCCGGCTTTATGTCCTTCTTTTCCGGCTCGGCGAAAAAGGTGAGCCGACTCGTTTCGCCGTTTTCCACGTGGGCCCCGGTAATGGTGAATCGATAGGTCTTGAGCCTGGCCTTCCACCCTTTGGGTATGGAGGTAATGTCGACCTTGATGTTTTCATCCGATTTACCCTTGTTGTATAAGATCAGGTCCATTTCAACCTCTTCGCCAGGCGGGACGATGACGCCGGTGTATTCAGGGGCCATGGCAATGGACCTGGGTGGCCTCTCATCCTTTTTTCCCTCTTCTTCCGCCCCGAGCACTGACGAGGGTCCGATAAGGCAGGCGGCTATCGCCAGAATGAAAAGAGTTAAAAAGATTTGACTCAGCTTTGACCTCCTCATGAAAAATTCCCCCTTTCGTGGCTTATATTGTGGGTTTGTTGATCTTCTTCAGATGACAGGTTGAAAAATGTACCCCATAATCTCCCTTTGGTCAACCCCTACGCCTTGGGTTTTCTCTTGGGATAGTGCGCTCAGCCCGAAGTTGTCAAGAGGCGGGAGCAATTTCCCTGCTCCCACCTCTGGTATGTGGTTCTCGATTCATGGGGCGCGGCGGTTAGTACATTCCCCCTCCTGGCGGCATGGGCGGCATGGGAGCCTTCTTCTCCGGCTTCTCCGCCACCATGGCCTGGGTGGTAATCATCAACGAGGCCACACTCGAGGCATTCTGTAAGGCCAACCTTACCACCTTGGTGGGATCAATGATCCCCGCCGTGATCAAATCCGTATACTCCTCCTTGGCCGCATCAAACCCAAAAGCCCCAGTCTCCTTCTTCACCCGCTGCACGACCACCGACCCATCGTGACCAGCATTGTTCGCAATCAGACGAATGGGCTCCTCCAAGGCTCGTTTCACGATGCTTACCCCCGTCTGACGGTCCCCCTCCACCTTCATCTTATCCAATGCACCCACACACCGCAGATATGCCACTCCTCCCCCAGCAACAATCCCCTCCTCCACCGCAGCTCGGGTGGCATTGAGGGCATCCTCCACCCGAGCCTTGCGCTCCTTCATCTCCGTCTCCGTCGCAGCACCTACATTGATCACCGCAACTCCTCCCACCAACTTCGCCAAGCGCTCCTGCAACTTCTCCCGATCATAATCACTGGTAGTCTCATCAACCTGAACGCGAATCTGCTTGACCCGACCCTCCAACGCACTACTTTCGCCCATCCCCTCAATAATGGTCGTGTTGTCCTTGTCTATGCGAACCCGCCTGGCACGACCCAAATCATTCATGGTGATGTTCTCCAGCTTGATCCCCAAATCCTCGGAAATAACCCGACCACCCGTGAGGATGGCAACGTCCTCCAACATGGCCGTGCGCCGGTCCCCGAAGCCGGGGGCCTTGACCGCCGCACACTTGAGGGTCCCGCGAATCTTGTTGACCACCAGGGTGGCCAGGGCCTCCCCCTCAATATCCTCGGCCACCACCAAAAGGGGCTTGCCGGATTTGGCCGCCTGCTCCAAAATGGGCAACAGGTCCTTCATGGAGCTTATCTTCTTCTCGTGCAACAGGATATACGGATCCTCCAGCTCCGCCTCCATCTTCTCCGCATCGGTCACAAAGTAGGGCGAGAGATAGCCACGATCGAACTGCATCCCCTCAACAATGTCCAGGGTGGTCTCCATCGCCTTGGCCTCCTCAACGGTGATCACACCCTCTTTTCCCACCTTGTTCATGGCCTCGGCGATGATATTGCCTATGGTCTCGTCGTTGTTGGCGGAGATTGTCCCCACCTGGGCAATCTCCTGCTGATCCTTGGTAGGCTTGCTGAACTTCCTCAGCTCCGCTACCACCACATCCACCGCCGCATCGATGCCTCGCTTGACATCCATGGGATTGGCACCGGCGGCCACCACCTTGTAGCCCTCCCGGTACATGGCCTGGGCCAAAACCGTGGCCGTGGTGGTCCCATCACCAGCGGTGTCGCTGGTCTTGCTGGCCACCTCCCTGACCATCCGTGCCCCCATGTTCTCGAAATGATCCTCCAGATCAATCTCCTTGGCCACCGTCACCCCATCCTTGGTGACCACCGGGGAACCAAAGGACTTCTCAAGGATGACATTGCGCCCCTTGGGACCCAAGGTGACCTTGACCGCATCGGCCAGGGTGTTGAGGCCGGACAAAATGGAATTGCGTGCGTCCTGATCGAATTTAAGTTCCTTCGTTGCCATGGTTACCCCTCCATTTCCCGTAATCTATACGCTTCATTTATTTCTCGATTACCCCCAATACGTCATCCTCGCGCATGATCAAATGCTCCTCGCCCCCGATCTTCACCTCCGTTCCCGCATACGTGCTGAACAGAATCCGGTCCCCCTTTTTCACATTCAGGGGCATCAGCTTTCCATCCTCGGATACCTTACCCCTGCCCACTGCAACCACCTTGCCCTCCATGGGCTTCTCCTTGGCCGTATCCGGTATGATGATTCCACCTGCAGTCGTTTCCTCCTCCTCAATGCGTTTGACCAAGATACGGTCCTGAAGCGGTCTGATCTTCATGGCTCCCTCTCCTTTCCTCACAAATTGTCTCGAACCCCCTAGGCTCCTCTGGGACACCCCCTCAAGCTCATTGGGATGAGTTGGGAAAACGGTGAACTAAGGGTTGAATGTATGAAAATGGCTAATTGTTTGGGGAAAATTTAATCATTCACTCGGCGGATGTCAAATCTCCTGCGCCTAATAAACGCAATTTAGCCCAACAATTCGGACAGACATATTGTTTCTCGTCGGAAACCCACCCGCACTTCGGACAAGCTTTCTGACCCATTTTTAGCCTCGTGAGATTGAACAGCCTTGTAGAGAGGCAGTTTTATTATACCTGTTGTTGGCTATCCCTATATCTTCCTCAGAAAAATGCTGTCTTTTCTCTTTGCCAATGTGAATTTATCTCCTTTTTTGAAACCAAGCTGGTCTAGTAGCAGTGCCTTACTGAGAAGAATGGTCCCTCTTTTTCCAATGGTTAGTGGTCTCCTCTTGGGTGCGGATTTTGTCATTTTTCTCTCGGTCAAAATATCCTTTATCTTCCCCGCTTCAACTAAGGCATCGTAGTACATTCTCCTCAAAGTAGCTTTCGTTTTTATGCCCAGCTCCTTCATGACTTCCTTATCGGATTTGCCTTTTCTGACCATTTCAACCAGTTTCTGTTTCATGATTACCATTTCATTACCTCCTTTCAAAGAATTACCTCACCTACCCAAGGAAAACCATGCGCTACCCCCAATGCCCTTTCCTCAAGCAAGCCGATAAGTTTCCCACCTGCCCTCACGGATGGTTTTGTTCTGTCGGATACCAAAACCTGCTTATCAAATATGCTCAGGTCTTGTCAATCAAAGCTGTTAACGATGTTTTAAAAAAATTGGGATTTAACGAAAAACTATAGTCGTGTAACCTATAGGGAAGGAATTCTTATTTTCCTCCGCTTTCTCCCCATGCCAGTTTAAGCATTTCCGCGTCAAATATGTATTCACGTGCCCAGACAACCTGGCCCTCTTTGGCATTAATTATGATTACTCCGCTGTTATGAAAATCCATGCCATCCCGGTTGATACCGGTGCAATCCCACTCGACTGCCGCGACATTTGTACCGCCGAAAGAGAGTATATTCTGTACGCAGACATTCTTAACCGTGAACTTCACCTTGGGAAACTGTTCCATGAATCCCTGAAACCACTTTGCTACTGCATTCTTGCCCTCTATCTTTCCGCCAACGGAGACGGTGGAAGGGTAGATGAAAGTAGCCTCCTCTGCCCAGTTTAAAAGAAATGCCGGGAGGTCACGCCGATTCAGACAATCAAATGCAGAACGCACCTTCCTTTGCATGATTACTGCTCCGATCATGTTCCCTACCTTCCTCTTTGGGTCGATTGGTTTTAACTGTAGTTGAACTGTTCCTCAAAAATCAGATCCATTATTTAGACTTGAAACCCCAATTTTCAGAGAGTCGGAAGTAATTGAGGTTTTTTCATTTTGCAGGATAATCAACCGGTTTAACCGGAGGGGTTCCCTTTCCAATTTCTTCCAGCAGGTTAAAGCCAGCGAATCGATTGTAAGAAGACGGATTCGTATCTCCCCTCGGCCTGAGCGCAACCCAAAAATGTAAATCTTCGGGTACAAAGATCACCGTGGAAAGCACCTTAATTGGCCCCCTCGATCCGGAATATTTACATACGGCCTTTTCCCTTGCTAATTCAATGAAATCCCTTACTTCTAACTTCCCGCGCCTTTTTTTGTGGTTTGAAAACAAAAAGCCGAGTCACCATTCCCCTCGGCAACGCGGCTGTAACTTGGAAACTCATGGTTTTTTCTCGCTGGACCAGTGACTTCGAGTAAAACCTTCCGGGATGGTTTGGCTTTTCGTTTATTTCATTTATTACCACAAAAGGGAAAAAACAGAAACTTTGTTTTAGACAATTGTTACGGATTCTATCCGGGTTATCAGTATAATCGGACAGCTCCATTTTATAACCATATGTACTTTCAATAGCCTGAAAATTTCGTCTAATCTAAGCTTTTCTCTAAATATCTCCTATTTCCTGCTTTTTTAACGGGGAAAACGCAAACCGCTTGACATCTCGCGAGAATAAGGGCAATCATCGTCTCAGTATGGATAGGCTTGTGACAAAACTGATCTATGTGTCTAAGGGTTGGTTGTGAAAGGAAAAAATCCTTTGAACTATAGTTGGGTTATCGTTGGGGTCAGTTTCATTAGTGTTGGTTTGGCTTACGGGGTCTGGTATTCGTTCTCCGTCTTTTTCGTGGCCATTTTGGACGAGTTCGGCTGGAGCCGCTCCCTTGCCGCGGGCGCCTTTTCCCTCTTTGCCATCATCCATGGTACTACCGGTCCCTTCGTAGGAGGCATGGTGGATCGCTTCGGGCCAAGAAGGGTAATTCTGTTCGGATCGCTGCTTTTGGGTGTGGGGCTTGTCCTCAGTAGTCTGACCAGGATCTGGTGGCACTATTACCTCTTTTTCGGACTTATCACGGCCGCAGGAGTAGGAACCACCGGGTGGGTACCAAATACGACACTCATTCAACAGTGGTTCAAGGCCAATAGAGGCTTGGCCATAGGCATCATATCATCGGGGATAGGAGTTGGAATTTTGGTATGCGTTCCCTCCGTTCAACATCTCATCAACGGAGTAGGATGGCGGATGGCCTATCGCATCATGGGGTTATGTATTCCTCTCATCGTCGGCACTAGTGCGGTGGTATTTCTGAGGAGATCTCCGGAAACAACCTCGCCTCGTGATACGGCTGTTCCCGAAAAGGATATTATCGGCACGGCTGCGGAGGCTCCGCCAATTCTAGATGAAGAATGGACTCCACGAGCCTGGACGGTCCGGCAGGCCTTAAGCACGAAACAATTCCGGTTTCTCTGTGTCGCTCTTCCTCTAGGGCCTTTCATTACCCAGTCAATTCTAGCCCACCAGGTAGCCTTTTTCGTTGATCAGGGAGTTGATACCCTGCTTGCCTCCTACATCGTCGGTATTGTGGGTATCACCAGTGTGGGAACGAAGATCCTGTGGGGGACACTTTCGGATAGGATCGGCAGGGAAGTAACCTATACGATGGGGATTATCTGCGGGGTTTGTGGGATTATAGTTCTGATCATATTCTCCGTTCATCCATTTTCTATCCTCAAGTACTCCTACGGAATCCTATTCGGCATGGGATACGCTGCTGTGGCGGCACTTCCCGCGATCATTACAGCGGATTTTTTTGAGGGAAGGGGTTATGGGAGTGTCTTTGGAACGCTCATGTTCCTCATGGGAATAGGAGCAGCCTCCGGAGCGTGGCTTGCAGGTTTCCTCCATGACCAGGTGGGAAGTTACGTTCCCGTCTTCATCATCATGATAGCCTGTGCTCTCCTCGCATGCCTCAATATTTGGATGGCAGCTCCCAGGAAAATCAGGAATGTATCCGGAAAAAGGCGTGGATTCCATCCCTCGGTATAAATCTGCGAAACAACAGGGGAAGGTTTACAACCCCGATGCCGGTGCACCGGAGGAGTTCTATCCCTCGCAAGGGGCTGCTCCAACTAACTCCTAACAACGGCCTCAATACACATATCATTGAGGCCTAAGTAACCTTCTGGATTGAGTAAATTTTGAACGTCTTCCTTGGAGAAATGATCACAGATAGGTGGATATTCCAAAACATATTCCTTAAAGGGAATTCCTTTCTCAAAGGCTTCCATAACTGCTTTCTGTACGATGGCATGGGCAGCCTGCTTCCCTCCGGTCTTTTTTGAAAGGGCGAGCATCAAAGCCTCGGCCATGATCATGCCATTGGACAATTCGACATTTCTTCTCATGGCGTCCTCTCTCACCACGAGGTCCCTTAAAATGTATATAACGGTATTTAGCATTGCGCCTGTCAAAATACAGGTCTCCGGGATAATGAGGTCCTCCATATAGAACCCGATGATATCATGGGCATCTCGCATGTGTGTTTCGGCAAAAGCCGAGGCGTTGGATCGAATTTTCTTGCACCACGCGATGATGGCTCCACATTGGATGGGATTTCGCTTTTGGGGAAGGGTGCTTGATCCTATCTGACCTTCCGCATCGAAGGGCTCCTGTAATTCTCCAATCTCATTCCGCTGTTGAACAAAAATATCATCGCAGATTTTCTCGAAGGTTATGGCCAAAAGAGACAGGAGGTTCATAAATTCCGTCAATCGTTCCATGTGGCGCCTGAATGATATTCTATTGGCATGAAGGCCGAGGTGCGCCAGGACCCTTTTCTCCAATTCCAGACACTTTTCTCCCGCGAGAATATAATGAGAGGCATGATTACCCACTGCCCCTTTTATGCTTCCCATCAATACTCTTTTTTTTGCGTCTTGAAAACGCTCAATATGCTTTGAAACGGCATCGGACCAGATGGCAGCAACAAAACCAAAGGTCGTGGGGAGCGCTTGTTGGCCATTTGACCTGTCCACCATGAGGGTATGCCGGTGGACATCAGCCAAGTGATTGAGATGTGATCGGATCCTGAGAAGGTTTTTTTCGAAAATCTCCATTGCTTTTCCTATGCGATACGCCAGGGTGTTTTCGAATAATTCCGGGGTACACGACCCATAGTGAATATACTCCCCTGCACCATGCTCGCAAACCTCGGCTAAGGCGCGAATTGTGGCTACACTTGCAAGCTTGGTCTTTCGGTAGATCTCAGCAATCCTTTCGAGTTTTACATGTTCTAAGGTGGCCTTTGTCTTGATTTCGTTAGCTGCATCCTTGGGGATGATTCCCAATTCCCCCTGGGTTTCTGCCAGGATTCCCTCAAACATCAGCCAGCTTTCAACGACGGATTTCTCGTCAAAGATTTCTCGAATCTCAGGCGCCCCAAAATCAGCTCCATAGATTTGGGTGTCCATGACATGGATCGACATAACGATCACTCCTTCCTTGGTAATTACATGTTACGGGTGAGAGTAAAGATGGGTTATGATGGGGTCGGGCCTTGAATTATCATTTTATAATAAACCCTTTTCTCAACTAGGATGTAACGTCATCTCAATGAAATCAGAAGTTTATTTATGATAGCCTCTCGAAGCTCATTCCCCTGGTTGATATAGGCCTTTGGGGGCCAAACTCCAGCCTAGTTTCCCTCTTGTTCACCCTTATCTTGGTTACTCAAATCTTTCCTTATTTCAACCAATTCGTTCAAAACTCTCTCTATTTCTAGTTGGTTTGCGTTTTTTTGGATCTTGGCTTCCCAAAGTAATCTTTCCGCCTCTTCCAAATCTTTTACCGACTGAAGGTTAATTTTGATCATCTTGTCAACAATGGGGATGGTCACGAAAACACCTGGCCCCTTAGGTGGAAGGATCAGCTTTCCCAATCGGAAGACAAGTACTCGTTCGTGTTCCCGGCAGTTTTTTATAGCCGAGGCAACAAGGAGGAAAATGAAAGAGATAAGTACTGTACGAAGGTACATATCGTATCCTCC
>DAOVIU010000189.1 GCA_030673585.1 Pseudomonadota bacterium
CAAATCCCGAGACAGTGGTTAGTACCTCTGGAGAATGAGGGAAAGGGAAGGGACTACATCCTCTCCCTGGCGGATAGGCTGACCGATTGGAAAGTCCGTACTATCGACCAAAGGGATTGAGGTCGGAAGGAATTACACCCATGCGGCATTGGTGGAAAATTGGTTTAATCGTCGGCGGGCTTGCCATACTATTCCTATTGGATGATCTATTCGTCATTCTCATACTAAGAGAGGCCTTCCCAAAGATCTTTCGGCCCTCTTTCTTCACAATAGTCGTTGGGTTTGCGGGGATGCTTTCCCTTCTCCTGGCCTGGTTCGTCTTCAGGGCACTTCGAAGAAGGCCAAGTACCGGGAGTGAAGGTTTAATCGGGGAAAAGGGAAGGGCACTTTCGGCCATCTTCGGACAGGGGGAAGTTTTCGTCCATGGCGAAATCTGGAAGGCGGTGAGTGAAGAGGAAATTCAGCCCGGAGACGCCGTTGAGATCACGAAGGTAGACGGTCTGGCCCTAAAGGTTCGGAAAGTAACCCCGTAAATGAGAATTCATGCGGTTTGCCGCCTCTGCTCGGTAATATCTCGTTGAGGTTAGGTAAGAAGTTGAGCAATCATCTTCGAATCGACCTCCTCAAGGCTTTTGACCACCCTATTTGCGGATGCCAATTTCTTTCTCGGCAAGGTGTTTGTCACGCCGATAGACTTCATTCCCGCCCTCTTGGCCGCTTCGATCCCTACTGCCGCATCCTCAATCACTAGGCATCTTTCGGGATCGAGGGACATCGCCTTTGCCGCCTTCAAGAACGCCCCCGGATCCGGCTTTCCCTTGGGAACATCTTCCCCTGAGATGATGGCATCAAAAAAGTCGAGAATTGCAAGGCTCTTCAAAATGAGATGAATGTTCTCTAGGGGCGTAGAGGAGGCAATTGCCTGTTGGTAACCCACCATGTCGAGGGCCTTCACCAACGTCATGACCCCCGGGAGTGGCTCCACGCTCCCCCGAATGAGATATCGGAACCGCTCCTCCTTTTCATCCGACCATGTCTCGAGAACACCCCGTTCCAATTTCTCCTCGAAGATATAGAGCAAGATATCCTCGTTCCTCATCCCAAAGGTTTTCCAAAAATCCTCCTTGGTGTACACTCTTCCCTTGAGGGCGGCAAATTCCCTCCAGGCTTCAAAATGGAAAGGCGCAGAGTCGACAATAACTCCATCCAGATCCCATATGATCCCCAGGTTCATTCCTCCAACCCTTTTTTGCATCCCCTTTTTCTCATACCTCCGTTATGTTGCTGTTTTATGTATCAGAGAGGTTTATAAAAGGCAAGCCATCGAAAGCTGGAAGGGGGCAGGTATTCCCCGCCTCTCGACACCCAAAGGGTCGCCTCGGAAGCATTAAGGCGAAGGAATAGGGGAGTCATCCGGGAAGTCAGAAAACCCCGGGTGATTCTCTTATTGACAAGTTTCCCGGGGTTCATATATTAAGGTGATGAGGCAACCCCTCCGGATATGGGGTTAATCGACAAACCGGCGACAGATGGGGAGGTATTCCATGGAAAGGGTAATTCATCGTTCTACCCTCGAATTAGTCAGGGGCGATATTACCGAAATGGAGACCGATGCCATCGTCAATGCGGCAAATGCTCAGCTGGTATTGGGTGGCGGTGTAGCGGGTGCGATAAGAAAGAAGGGGGGGGCACCATTCAAGAGGAGTGTAATCGGATTGGTGGAACCCATGTGGGCGGCGCGGTCATCACTACGGGAGGTAAGCTAAAGGCAAAACACGTTATTCATGCTGTGGGCCCTCGCATGGGAGAAGGAGATGAGGACGGGAAACTGAGAGATGCCACTTTGAACAGCCTCAAAATCGCCGATCAACATCACCTTGAAAGCATTAGCTTTCCGGCTATCAGCACGGGGATATTCGGATATCCGTTGGACCGATGTGCGCGGATCATGCTTTCAACGGCCATCGAATATTTAGAGGGGGAGACCGGTTTACGTCGAGTCGTTTTCTGCCTTTACGGTGATGAGAGTTTTTCGGCCTTTGTGGATGAGTTGACAAGACAGACGGAGGAGTGACGACAATTTCTCGCGGCCAGTCGAGAAAACCGCTGGCTAGGGGGGAGCATGAGCAAGAACCCAGAGGACAAGATTATCGAAGAGTATATAGAGAAAAAAATCAAACCCACCTTGAAAAAGGAATACCCGAATCTCTCCCACACCTTTTCTCTGCTGAGCAAGGAACCCAACTATGCCTTTCAAACGCTCTTCATCCTCACCTTTATGGCCCCGCTTTTGATGGGGAAGAGGGAGATCTGTAAGAGAAATTTAATCATGCTGAAGGAGCTGGTGGATAGACTGAAGCCCTTCTCCGAAAACAACCAAAGAACACGGAAAATAGTCGATGCCTTCTATGAGGAGTTCGACTCGATGATTCTAAAGCTCAACAAGGTTCAGCAGCTCTACGATATTGAGTTGGATCTCTCCGTGCTGAAAGAGGTGCCCGTCAAGATACCTTTTGGGCGGGGATAGGGAATAATGTTACACGAACCATCGCGTGATACTGGCGGGATTCTCCCTGGATGATTTAAATCGATTGACGGGGCTTTCCCAATCCGGATACCCAATGGCTACTCCAAGGATCACCTCCTTGCTCTCCGGAATGTTGAGCTGATCCTTGATATCATCCTCGAAGGCCGTAATAATTCCAATGGGACAAGTCCCAAGGCCATGGGTATGGGCAGCGAGCACCAAGTATCCCAGGGCGGTCCCGATACATACCAAACGGGTCTTAGGGAAAGCCCAATCCATGCTGAGAATGATTGCCGTCGGGGCCCCGTAGAAGTTGAAGCTTCCCTCGTTTACGAAGTCTTCAAAGGAAGGCCCCAACTCGTCAACATACGGCTTCATCTCCTGAAGAAGCCCTCTCCGCCTCCGGTCAATCTCCGGGGGAAGAGGCCTGGTAGCTTGCGGACTACAGGAGACCCTTCTTTCTCCATAGGCCTTTAAAAGACGGCGACAAAGCCTCTCCTTTTCCCGGCCGCCAACTACGGTAAACTCCCACGGCTGGAGATTAATGGCCGAAGGGGCTTTCATGGCCAGCTGCAAAATATTTTCAATCGTTTCCTTGGGGATAGGATCCTGCTTGAAGGCCCGAATGCTCTTTCTTTTCTCGATGGCCTCGATCAATTCCATATGCAACCTCCGTCCCCTCTTAGATCCCGAAATTACTGTATACGCTTCCGCCTCTGTTGGCAACCCTCACTTTCCAAAACAGCAGTTTCGGGGAAAAAGGGTGTTCATGTTCAGGATATTGCGCAAACGGCTCTGATAACTTCCTTGACAAGGGGGAGGTTTTTCATTTTTACAATATCGTATTGTATTGAGGACATCTAAGGAACAAACCGCGAATCCAACCCGGAAATCCCGAAAACGTTCCTCCTCGACCTCATGCGAATCGAAGGGGTAAGGCATGAAACGGTTTAGGGTATGGTTCAGGTGTGCTGCTATGTACGATCCCGTCAGTCCAATTGTGGTCAGATCCTCCCTCATTGGATGGGATGCCAAGGAGAGAAAGATTGACCTCCAGATCGAAAGGGGGTTCACCGGTGAGGAATTGGTGAAGAGGATGAAGGGATGGATTACCGCGGATCCTTTCCGTGTAATCGAGGCGATTGGTCAGTATGGGAGGCTCAAGGTCTTGGACGATCGGGATTTGGTGGTCGAGGTTGAGGATGAGGGGGATTTTGAAAAACTTCGGGGTGAGCTCCGAAAGCAATGTGGCAATGAGGTTGATCTAGAACCCTACACCTCATAGCCGCTGGCGATGCCCGAGGCAATCTGGTTTTCTTTTCCTCGGTGATGTAATAACCTTTTCGTCCAACGCGGAGTCGTCGTGTCATAATTGGGGGTGAGCATGGGGGATATCGTAAAATTCGACGAATGTATGGAGACGGGGAAGAAGAAACGAAAACAGGAAAGGATAAAGAAGCTTAATGCCATGAGGAAAATTTTTGAATGCACCAAATGCGCCCTGAAGTGTGCCCGTTGTGGAACACAGGTTGCCGTTTCGCAATCATCATCCTATTCAGGGCAAATGCCCTACCGATTTTGCACCAGTTGTGAAAACGAGTTCAGGGATTTTTTGAATAGGAAGCGGGGGAAGAGTCAAAAAGACCTCTACTGGCAAAACCAGGAGTGGATGGCTATATGGGAGACATGGATCCAATATCAGAAGGCTATGAGAAAATACGAAAATTCCGACGAGTTTAAGAAACTACTGAATGAGTTGAGCCGGGGTTTGGAGTAAGTCGTCACCATTTCAACCCTGTTTTTGGGGCAATAGGTAAAATCCCTTCTATCCCCCCTTGACATGACATTCCCTACAGGTGGTTGGTCCCGTTTTCTTCCC
>DAOVIU010000275.1 GCA_030673585.1 Pseudomonadota bacterium
GGAGATTTGAGCCTCTTTGGCCTTTTTCAGCTTCTCCTCCAATTCCCTGTTCGATTTGTGGAGTTTTTTAAAGGTGGTATTTAAATGCAGGAATCTTTTAAACCCAAAGAGACCCCCCATCACGAAGCCGATGATGAAGGGAATGAATATCAAATAGTATATGGGAAAGGGCGGGGTCTCCCAACCAAAAATGTAGGCGAGGGTGACGGGTTCATTGTTTTTCACCCCGAAAACAACTGCTAGGAAGAAGACAACAATGATGATGATGTATATAATGATTTTCATGGCTTTTCCCCTCTCCATGTGTTTTAAATAACGGGGTTTTTATCAAAAGGGAAATAATAAAAGAGCCAAGAGAAGCACCCTTGGACCCTTCTAAACAACGCTCCATTCCCGATAGAAGGCCTTATCCCTTCTTCGCCCTGGGCCTTCTCGGTTTAGGAGGTTTTTCCTCAGGTGGTTTTTCCCCTGGCTTTCCCCTTACGGCCTGTTCCAGCCGATCGATGGCACCGGCTGTCCTATCCCTGATGGATTCCGTGACGGCTGTCAGATGGTCGACCCGTTCCTTTAAGCCAACCCCTGCGCGCTCTTTGATGGATTCCATGGATGAAGAAAGAGAATCAACCTTTTGCTTCAGTTCCTTTGCCCCCCCGGTTCTTTGGTACGCCAGGACGGCAACGATCAGGGCGATAATGGCGATAAAGAAGGCAAAATATTCCATATGTCATACCCTTTCTCTATGAAGGTTTGGATAACGAATTACAACAATGGTTTTTTCTCCTCGAGCTTTTCTTTCTCCTTTCGTTTCCTTCGGGAGTAGCCCGTCCAGGTGATAAGCCATCCCAAGATGATGCCGATGAAAAGCGTGCTTAAGAGCACCAGGGCCCTGGAGATGGAAGCCTTCCACATAAAGAATTGAATATCGACAACCTGGGTATTTTGAATGGTAAAGATGACGATCAGGATGGCTAAGAAGATAAATACGATAGTCTTGATTGGCATAGGGGACCCTTTCCTCGGGAATTACTTTTTTTCCCGCGCTTCTTCCAATCTCAGCGTTTTCCCCAATTTTTCAAGGGCTTTGCCGGTTTCCTTCTTAAACTTTTTGCTTTTCTTCCGTAAATTCTCCATCTGCTGGATGGTCTCTTTCTTCAATGTATCCGTGCTTTTCTGCAGGGTTTTGATCCGGTTATTCAGACCAACCAGCCCCCCCGTGCGCTGATAGCTCACGATGGATAAAATGAGGGCAATGACTGCGATAATGAGCGCCAAGGTAGCCCTAAATCCCCCCTTCACGATCTTTTCCGCCATTTTTTTACCCCTTGACAGGATTTGGATTGTAAAATGAACAACATTATACTTAATTCCAAAGTCAAGTCAAGCAATCTCTGATCGAACGCTTCCCCTCATTATTCCTGAATTGTCTATGCTTCCGGAGGTATTATATGCTATGATGCCAAGGCCATCTCTTCCGGGGGGCTGCCCGGCCCGAAGCAACTCCAAAATCGGTTATTTGGGAGAAATCGGACCGACACACAAATGAGGCGACAAAGGAGGTAGACCATGACAACTGTTCAAAATACCATCGATCACCTCGACCCCCCTATGTACGCGATGACCCAGCCCGAGATAGATCAATTTTTAACCTGTGCTCCGATAGGGAGGATTGGTTTAATCCTAAAGGAGGGTCCTTATATTGTTCCCGTTGGGTACGGATACTCTGAGGGGAAAATTTTCTTTCACACCTGCGAGGAAGGGATCAAGATGGAGGCCATCCGGTTAAACCCAAACGTCTGTTTTGAGGTAGACGAATCCCTCTCCGATGCTTCTCTGGCTAAAAGCGTGGTTATCATGGGGCGGGCAGAGATCATTCATGACAAGAAGAGGATGATTCCGTACCTGCAGAAGCTGATCGATAAGTACCGTGTTCCGGTTTCTTTCGGCGAATATATGAGCAGGGGAGATCGAAAACGCAATGAGGAGGTGGAGAGGGTGAGGATTTGCCTCATCACGCCCCACCAGATCACCGGAAGGAAAGTAATTAGAACGAACAGTAACTTCTAAGCAATTGCCTCTCCAAAGCCATCGTGCCTATCTCCGCAACGGTCGGATTGGGGAGCCAGGCAGTATAGCAAAATCACTAACCCCCAATCAAACCCTCCCAGCTGATTTTCGCCCACCTCTCATTGATGAACCCGCCTGATTCTCCCAGCTGCATCCAAAGGTCTTTTTGATTAAAAAATCGAAAGGGGAACTTTTTTCGGATCTTTTTGTCTAAGAGGATGAAAACAAAAAGAAGGAGGGCAAGCGATGAAAAAATTCATGTCAATTCTGAGTCTTCTGGTCTCTGTTTTTCTCGTTACCGTTTCCCACGGGGAGGAGAGGGAGAAGATTCTCTCGCCTTACTTCTTCGTTCAGAGCGATGATGCCTCTCTTGACCCCTTTCCCCTACTGGAGACGAAGGCGGAAGTGAATATTGCGGGAGTCATAGCGGACATACAACTGACTCAGGTTTACAAAAATGAGGGAAAGAGAACCATAGAGGCGATCTACGTATTTCCCCTGGGGCCAAAATCGGCCATCCACGCCATGAGGATGAGTATAGGCACGAGGGTCATCGAGGCCGAGATAGAGGAAAGGGCTATGGCCAAAATGATTTACGAGAAGGCGAAAGGGGAAGGCAAAGTAGCTTCCCTCTTAGAGCAGCAAAGGCCCAACGTCTTCCAGATGAAGGTGGCTAACATCATGCCGGGGGATGTCGTAGAGGTGATAGTGGACTACACCGAGCTCTTGGTCCCCGAAGACGGGATATACGAATTTGTCTTTCCCACAGTGGTGGGGCCGCGCTACTCTGAGAAAAAGGAGAAAGGGGCAAAAGACCACGACACTTGGATAAAGAGCCCATACCTGCATGAGGGGGAAGAGCCCACGTATTCGTTTGATATGGACGTCAACATACGGACGGGAATTCCCCTGGCCAAGGTATGGGTTCCCTCCCATAAGGTGAAGGTGCGCCGGGATTTGGGTGAAGCGGAGATACATCTATCGCCCGAGGAGGAAAAGGGAGGAAATAGGGATTTTATCCTGCGGTATACGTTTCAGGGGGAGACGATACAGAGCGGCCTCTTGCTCTACCCGGGGAAGGAGGAGAAATTTTTCCTCCTCATGCTCCAACCTCCGGAAAGGGTAACGTTGGATGCGGTTCCCCCTCGGGAATACGTATTCATCGTGGATGTCTCCGGTTCAATGCACGGATTTCCCCTGGGGGTCTCCAAAGCCCTCATAGGCGAGATCATTGGGGATTTGAGGGGAGAGGACTATTTCAATATCCTCTTCTTTGCCGGTGGGTCGAAGGTCCTTTTCCCTCATCCCCTTCGTGCTACGGAATGGAATAAGGCTAGGGCATTAGCCATGCTGGAAGAACAGAGGGGAGGGGGAGGAACGAGGATCCTGCCCGCCCTGCAGAGGGCGCTTTCCCTGGAAAAGAGGGAAGGGCTTTCCCGTGTCGTAGTTATAGCGA
>DAOVIU010000090.1 GCA_030673585.1 Pseudomonadota bacterium
GAAGGCGGATTCGAGGCGTATCCTTTAATCAAGTGATCGGAGAGGACATCTTCGACATGAACGAAACATTGAAACTGGGGAGGACGATTATCGAGCGGGAGGCCTTATGCCGGACTGGCGGGGGAAAGGTCGTTCCCGTAAGCCTCAGCGCTACCCCTTTGAGGGATGCCGACGGGAAAAGTATTGGTGCGGTAACGATACTTCGCGACCTGAGGGAGATTCGGGAACTGCAGGAAAAGGTTCGAAGATCGGAGAGATTAGCTTCCCTGGGGAGATTGGCTTCGGGAATAGCCCATGAGATAAGAAACCCTCTGAGTTCCATCAAGGGATTTGCACAGTTTTTCCAAGGGAAATTGAAACCCTCGAGCCAGGACAGGGGGTATGCTGATATTATGATCAGGGAGGTGGAAAGGCTGGACCGGGTGATCGCAGGCCTCCTCGATTTCGCCAGGCCCCAGGAGCCACACCCTGAACCGACTTCTATCCGGGAGATCTTGGATCATTCCTTAGAATTACTCCAATCGGATCTCCGGGAAAAGGAGATTGAGGTCGAAAGGAATTATCATGATGGGGATATCAACCTCAATATCGACAGAGACCAGATTACCCAGGCCTTCATAAACATATTCAAGAATTCCCTGGAGTCCATGGAAAGAAAAGGAAAACTGAGAATCTCCCTCAGTCGAAATCGAGATAAAACGATGCTCGAAATCAAGGTCTCAGATACGGGACGCGGTATTTCCAGGGAGAATCTCTCCCGGATATTCGACCCCTTCTTTAGCACCAAGAAGAAGGGAACCGGACTGGGCCTCGCCATCACCCTGAAGATCATAGAGAACCATGGTGGCGAAATCGGCGTGGATAGTTTCGAGGGGAAGGGGACGAACTTCAGGATTTTGCTCCCCTTGGGATGAGAGTCCCTTTTGGAGTTTTTTTGAGTAAGAAATAGGTATTAACGCCTTGTGTTGCGGGGGAGGACTGGGGAAATGGCGAAGGAGAAGATCCTCGTCGTTGATGATGAAGCGAGCCATAGGACGATGCTCAAAGCTGTCTTAAGCTCGGAGGGATATCAGATATTTGAGGCCGATGATGGGAAAACGGCCATTGAGGCCGTGGAGCGGGAATTTTACGATCTGATTCTGATAGATGTGAGAATGACCGAATTAGATGGTATTGAGGCCATGCAGGAGATAAAGAAAATCAGCCCGGCCATCCCCATCATTATCATGACGGCCTATGGGTCGGTGAAGACCGCGGTGGGCGCCCTCAAATCGGGTGCCTATGATTACCTCACAAAGCCTTTGGATATAGAGGAACTCAAGATTGTTATCCACAAGGCCCTGGATCATTATCGGCTGAGGGAGGAAAACATCGTCCTCAGGGAACGGCTCGCCGATCGATTCGATTTCTCCAGGATCATCGGCAAGAGCAAACCGATGAAGGACCTCTTTGAAACCCTTGCCATGATCGCTCCCAGCGATGCAACGGTCTTGCTCTATGGGGAAAGCGGGACGGGAAAGGAGATCGTCGCCAACGCCCTGCATGAAAACAGTCCCAGGGCGAGGAGGCCGTTCATCAAGGTCAGCTGTGCAGCTCTTCCCGAGACTCTTCTGGAAAGCGAGCTCTTCGGCCATGAACGGGGGGCATTCACGGGTGCGGTCGGTCGAAAGGAGGGAAGGTTTCAACTGGCCAACGGGGGGACGATCTTCCTGGATGAGGTGAGTGAAATGAGTCCAACCACCCAGGTTAAATTGCTGCGGGTGTTACAGGAGAGGGAGTTCGAGCCCCTTGGTAGCACGAAAACCATCCGTGTCGATATCCGGATTATCGCCGCAACGAATAAGAACCTGGAGGAAGAGGTGAAGGAGGGAAATTTCAGGGAAGACCTCTTCTATCGATTGAACGTGGTTCCCATAGAGCTGCCGCCGCTGAGGAGACGAAAAGAGGATGTTCCCCTTCTGGCGAGGCATTTCTTAAACATCTATCGTGAAAAAACTCAGGCGTCCATCAAGGGGTTTTTGCCCAAAACCATGGATTTGATGATCCGGTATGATTGGCCGGGAAACATTCGGGAGCTGGAGAATGCCATCGAAAGGGCGGTCCTTTTATGCCAGGGTGAATATATCTCGGCGGAGGATCTTCCGCATGCCGTTCAGGGAGCGGAGGGCGAGGAACTGCCCAGGGTTGCTGTCCCATCGGGAATGACCCTGAAAGAGGTGGCGAGGGAAGTGATCGTCCAGACCCTTGAGGAAACAGAGGGGAATCGGACGCAAACAGCACGAATTTTGGGGATCAGCAGAAAAACCCTTCAGAATAAACTGAAGGAGTACGGTATCCAGGAAGGGGAGAATGGTGTATAAGAAATACTCAAATTTGCGCCTCGAAGGGTAGAAAGCGCAAAAAAAATTTACACCCATGAGGCCATCCGCGGCGGTCTTTGGATGGCTTTTTTGTTATCAAACGGTGCAACAATTAAATGCTTTCGCATAGTTAAGCCGCAGCTCCAGTGCAAGTCTTTTCAAAGTGGAGGGGTTGGTACGGTCATTGCTCTTGCTCATTGGACAAGTTCAAAAAAAAGGGGGCAGAGGAATGAGGAGGAACGAATTGCAGTCTTTCCGAGCATCCCTCCTGAAAAAGCTTCGAGTTTTAGAGCATCAATACGGGTTAGGAGAAATCCCCGGGTTGGAGGGTGGTAATTCGGATACTGTCGACCAGGCCAACGGGGAACTTGAGAAGAACCTTTTCTTTCATCTTCATGAGAGGGTGAGCAGTGCTATCCGGGAAATTTACCATGCCCTGGGGAGAATCGCGGAGGGAACATTCGGTATCTGTGAGGATTGTGGAGGGAGGATATCCCGGGGGCGACTAAGGGTAAATCCCTCGGCGACTTTGTGCCTTGAATGTCAGAAGATGAAGGAACGAGAGGAGAGGAACAATATACCCGATGGAAAAAGGCCTGGCATATTTTTGGAGGCTTAGAATCTCCTCCCATGCGGAGAGAGGGAGTGAGAAATGTGAATCGATTTATGATACCGCGGGTGGTTCACTGCGGTGAAGCCCACTGAAGCCCGTCCTGGGCATGACATAAAACTGCCCGCCATCATCCTCGTTGGCTCTGAGGGCAGGATGGAAGTTTGGTATGGTTTTGGCAGGAGTTTTTTGTAGAGAACTTCCTGATTTTAAAGAATTATTATGCTAATCATACTTTTCTAAACGGACCCGCTGTACAAGCCTCATGAAAAAGAGACCTTTTTTGGTTATTCTACTGGCGTTTTTGGCATTGGGCATCCTTTATGTCGCCATGTGTTCGCATTTATGCCCTTCAGACAGCCATGCTACCCGCTTTCTCGGGCACCTCAACTGTACCGTTCAATCCCATTCATTTACCAATATCGGAATGGGATTATCCGTTCTTTTTGTCTTACCCCTCGTGGGTTTATTTCTCCTGTTAGACATCATCTTTTCCCCGCAGGAGCTTATATTATCTCCCTTTAAGCCTCCCCGATTTCACCCCTAAATTTCCGCAAGCGATTTCATCAACCCTGAAAAATTCTCGTATCTGTTTCTGTCGGTATATTTGGTTTCAGGGAATACTTTTCCACATTGTGTATTACAGGAGGCTTTTATGGGAAGAAAAGAAAAGGCATTATTGATCGCCATCGGGGCAAACCTTTTTTTGGTCGCCCTCAAATTCTTCCTGGCCGGGATTTCAGGGAGCATGGCCCTCCAGATGAGCGGGTGGCATTCGGTCCAAGGGTTGTTTGTCTCGCTGGCAGTCTTCGTCGGGTTCATCATCTCCAGGAAGGAAGAGAGCAGGTTTACCAGAGGAATAAGTCAAATCGAGAATGTGGTTGCCCTGCTCATCTCCCTTTTCGTTTTCTACCTGGCGTACAGGATGTTTATGATGATGACCACGCCCCATGTCCCGATGCTTACCCATGTCCCCATCGTCACCCTGGGGGCGATCTTGGGGGCGACTATCTGCTACCTGATGGCAAGGTTTAAAGTCTACGTGGGACAAGAGACCCACTCTCCCAGTTTGGTTGCGGACGGATACCATTGCAGGATTCATGTGGTAATGGAGATCGCCGTCATCATCGGGTTGGCGGGATACCTGGTGGGCTTTACCAACCTGGATATGCTTGCAGCGGTCGTGGTCACGCTCTTCGTCCTTCAGACGGGATTCCGACTGTTTACACGATCATTGGTTTCCCTCACCTCGAAGGTATCAGCCGACTATTCCTGCCACAGAGAGGAAAGCGGTCTGAAGTTGGGCCGACCCAAAACAGCAGCCACGTTGGCATTGGTAGTGTTGCTGGGCTACATTTCGACGGGTTTCTACACCATCCAGTGGAACGAGAGGGGGATCGTGAGGCGTTTCGGCCAACAGATCGGAGAGGAGATACCGCCCGGTTTCCATTACCGCCTCCCCTGGCCCATCGAATCGGTGGATCGGGTGAGATTTGATGATATCAGGAGAGTGGAGACGGGCTCTTATCTGATGCTTACCGGAGATGAGAATTTGATAAAAGTGAACGTAGCCACCCACTATCAAATCAAGGATGCATCGGATTACCTCTTTAAGCTGAAGAACCCGAAAAGGCTCATCAAGGATGCGACTAGGTCGGCCCTGAGGGAGGTTGTGGGCGAGATGGGAATTGACTCCATATTGACCACGGCGAAGTCACCCGTTTTGGAGAGGACCAAGGTGCTTACCCAGTCCTCCCTCGATCGCTGGGATTCGGGTGTCCATGTTGTGGGAGTCCAGTTGCTCCAGGCTGATCCGCCGGCAGAGGTGATGGAGGCCTTTCGGGATGTGGCCAGTGCTCGGGAGGACAGGGAGACCTACGTCAACGAGGCCTACGGGTACCTGAACAGCATCGTACCCGAGGCAAAGGGAAAGGCGGAGAAAATAGTGATGGAGGCGGAAGGGTTTAGATCCGAGCGCGTCAATTATGCCCAAGGGGAGGCCTCGCGTTTCCTCCTCCAACATGAGGAACATGAGAAAGCGAGGAAAGTTACGGAGACGAGGCTTTACATCGAGGCAATGGAGAAGATCCTACCCCCTGTGGAGAAGATCCTCATCAACCCTGAGGTGAAACAAGGGGTCATGGACCTCTGGTTCTTCGGAAAAGATGCGAAGAAAACCGTGATTGAATGAGAAGGAGGCAAGGAGATGAAAACAAAGATTCTTATGATCGTCATAGCCATTTTGGTGATCGCGGCGAGCGGGCTGATCTTTTTTCAAGTGGATGAACGGGAATATGTTGTCGTCACCCAGTTCGGTGACCCGATAAAGGCAATCAAAAAGGCGGGGTTGAACTGGAAATGGCCCGATCCGATCCAGAGCGTTAATCGGTACGACGACAGACTGATGACCTATGAGATGGGCGAAACGGAGTATCTCACGGAAGACAAGAAGAACGTTATGGTCGACAGTTATGTGGTCTGGAGGGTGGATGACCCCATCAAGTACATGAAGACGGTGAAAAATAGGACGGGGGCTGAAACGAGGCTGGCGGATATCATGTCCTCGGAGGTCGGAATCGGCGTCGGGAGATATGACCTCTCCTCCCTCATCTCCACAGGTCCCGAGAGGATCAAGTTCGGCAAGATGATGGCGGAGGTGAAGGGAGAGGTCGCCCGAAAGGCAACGGATTACGGAATTGAGGTTTCAGATGTGAAGGTCACCCTGCTCAATTTCCCGGAGGGGAACAAGTTGAGCGTCTTCAGGAGGATGAAAGCCGAGCGGGAGAGAATTGCAAAGGCATACCGTTCGGAAGGAACGGAAAAAGGCCTCAAAATTAGGGCCGACGCGGATAAGCAGAGGCAGATCATCCTTTCCGAGGCCTATAAGGAGGCCCAGAAGACTAGGGGTGAGGGCGAGGCTATTGCCATAAAGACGTACGCAGAGGCATACGAGAAGGATATCAAGTTCTACGAGCTCATAAGGACCCTGGAGTCCTACGAGAAGTTCATCGACGGGAAAACCACCGTGGTA
>DAOVIU010000314.1 GCA_030673585.1 Pseudomonadota bacterium
CCGGCATCCCGAACCAATTGGATGACGGCTTTCACTACGGAGGGATGAGTGGTCACGGCCTTCTCCGGGCCCTTTGCCGAAAGGAGGTTAGGCTTGAGCAATACGCTATCCCCTGGCTCGACGAAGGTTTCCATCCCACCCAACAGTCCAATGGCCTCCTTCACCGCCCTTAGCACGGATTTCTCAGAATAATCGGAACATCGTACGATGGAAACCTTGGCTTTGCCCATCCCCTTTCCCTTCTATACTCATGGGTAAGCGGTCCACACGAATCCCTTCCGCTTTCGAAACGACATGAAACCCCTTCAATCCAATGTGATGGATCCCTTTCTGAAAACGGGTACCAGTGAGGAGACGTCCGTTTGAACACAGAAGCCCAGATCCTCCTCAAATCCTCGTTGTATCAAGGTCCGGCCGTGCTCAGAGATCCTTGCCATCTCAAGAAGATCGTCATCAAACGCTTTGTAGAGGATACCCGCGGCCCTGGCGGCATCAGTTAACTCAACCCCCCTTTTCGCCAAGAGATCAATCATCATTCCCCCACATACCACATCTTCCAGTGAAAATCTCCCCCTCTTACCCGCCGGGATCATGACCGGGTCAGCCTCTAAGGCCATACATCGTTGGACAACGGCATGGGCGTTGGTGAAGGCGCCCACAAGGACGTGTTCGCGTGTTGCAATCCAGTGGAAGGCCTTGGTACCATCGGTTGTGGTCAGGATGACTTTTTTCCCCGATACGGCCTCTCGCCTATACTCCCTTGGGGAATTGCCCAAATCGAACCCATCCACCTTGAATCCGCCGCGTTCTCCCCCGATCAACGTGTCTTCGCGGGATGATTTTTTCGCCAGATCGACGGCCTCATCGACGGTTACAACCGGGATTACCTCGGTACATCCATTGGATAGTGCTTCAATAATGGTGGTCGTCGCCCTTAACGCGTCGATGACCACGAAGACCTTTCCTCCGGTCCTCTTGGCGGGCATCTTCCGAGGAAGAAATTGTACATCCGCCAGCATACTATTTCCCTCCAAACGATGGGGAAAAATATACCCCATTCATCGGGACTTGGAAAGGGTAATCAATGCGGGGATAGGAACAGGGCCATTCTCCGGAATCCTTCGATGGAAAAAAGACCGGGAATAGTCAACTGAGGGAAGACAGGCATTACGAGTTATTGCCCCACCGTATCTTCCCCCTTCCTTCAACTAGGCCTTGGGTAGGGATATTTTGCGGGCGAACTTCTGAAAAGTATGAGAATCTGGTGGGACCAGGCCTCTGCTGACCCCAAAGCTATAGGTGACCTCTCCAACATAGAGGTCACCGTGGGAGTCCACGCATAACGTATGTGGAGCGACGAAATTGCCGGGCGCGCAGCGATCGGCGCTGACCCAGCGCAGCAGGACATTGCCGTTGGGGTCGAGAATGCTGATGTGTCCTGGTAGATCGTGCCGGATGGGGCCGTTGACGAAGGACTGTTGCCCTACCCGCCACCACAGGCTAGAGACATATCTCAGCCCCTCCCGGTCTATGAAGATATCCGTCGGACGTTGCACGTGCGTCCACTGATCAAGGTACTCCCCATCCGGGCTAAAAAATTGGATCCGATCGTTCTCGCGGTCGGCCACCAACACCCGCCCATCCGCGGAGATGGCAATCCCATGCGGGAGGTTGAATTGGCCGGGGCCAGTGCCGGGTTCTCCCCACGACTGGGTTAGCTCGCCGTCGGCGGTGAAGCGATGGACCCGAGCATTACCGTACCCATCACAGACGTAAAGTTCGCCGTTTAAAGCGATGGCGGCGTTCGTGGGGCGGTTGAAAGGTGGCCCTCCCCGGGTAATGCTGGTTAATTCCTTCTCCTTGTCGTACCCGGTATCTGATGGTACTCCCGGAGTACCGATCACCACAAGCTGCCTACCGTCGGGCGTAAACTTGCGGACGGTGTGATCGCCGTCGTCCACCGTATACACCGAGTCGTCCGGGCCGACCGAGATTCCGTGGGTGCGTGGGGTGAAAATATCCTCTCCCCAGGATGTAACAAAGGTGCCATCGCGCTCGTACACGATCACTCGCGAGTCACCACGAGTGATCAGGTAGACGCGGTCGCGGGAGTCAACGCTGACTCCATCAACATCCTGATGTACGTATCCTGCCGGGAGTTGCTCCCACCCCTCGATTACTTCGTACCTTAACCCATCCAACATTATCTCCTCTCTCCCATAATCTGCTTGATATTTGGACTGCCAATCACCGAAGCCCCTCGATGGGCCGATGGGGAGATGAGCACATCGGCCGGAACGATTTCCTTTCTTGGAATAACCAACAACCCATCAGCAATTTTCTTGTCGCCGTTCATGGAAATTCCTTTTCAAGAAGTGCTTAGGCCAGTCGATAACCACGAAATGGAGATCAATTCATTCCATTGTGCGAGTATCGATAACCCAGTTCCTTCCATACTTGCCTACGTGGGAACTTCTACCCCATGCCTTTTGGCAAACTCCTCGAATTTCGCCCTCAGTTCCATGGCCTGCTCATAAGAATCTTCAATGGTTATTACCCTGCAGTCCACGTTAAGCATCTCCTTGAAGGTCTCGTAGGCTTCATCGGTTACAACGACATCTCCGTTGTCCCGTATTTCCTGAATCCCATCGTATTGTTGCGCCTCCAGCATAAGAGCTCTGGCGTCTTCTACGGTCATGCCCTCCGGCGGGACGACCTCAGCTCCCTTCCGGCTCGGTCTTACCGGGTACCCTCCCTCAAGTCCCTGCGGACCGGGGGCATGGGTGAGCTCATCGGTATCGTTGAGAATGACCATGATGTTTCTCATCGATGAACCGGCCACCACGGACTGCCCATGACGGCCGCCGGGCCTCATGCCGCGTTTTGCCAGCTCGGCGACGAATTGTTTCTTGTCGACCAATTTTTCCGTAACAGCCTCCCGCCCAACGCATATCCTTCGGTAGTGAGGGACTTCGGATCCGGTCCCGGCACGACACCAAGAATAGCAATGGTA
>DAOVIU010000017.1 GCA_030673585.1 Pseudomonadota bacterium
AAGAGCTTGGGGAGGAAGGTATGGTTGAAATCGGGGGGGTATATCGTTATCGAAATGACGGAGGCGCTCACGGCCATCGATGTTAATACGGGGCGGTTTGTGGGAAAGAGGAATTTGGAGGATACCATCCTTAAGACCAACCTGGAGGCAGTGAAGGAGATTGCTTACCAGTTGAGGTTGAGGAATATCGGGGGGATCATTATCATCGATTTTATTGACATGGAGAGGGATGGAGATCGCGAGAAGGTTTACCTGGCCTTGGAAGAAGCGCTCAAGAAGGACCGAACAAAGACCAACATCCTGGAGATCTCCGAATTGGGTGTGGTGGAGATGACCCGTAAGAGAACACGGGAGAGTGTTCCCAGGATCCTGTGCGAGCCATGTACCTATTGCGATGGAGCGGGATATGTCAAATCAAAAACCACCGTCTGTTACGACATTTTTCGGGAGGTCGAACGGGTTGCCTCTGGATTGGCCGGGGCCACCATAATGGTGGATGTGAACCCGGAGGTGGCGGACCTCTTGTATGATGAAGAGCGGATGGGTATCGAATACCTGGAGAGAAAGTTAAATAAAAAGATTCTCATTAAGGCGAAAGATGGACTCCAGCCGGATCAATTCGAGATTGTGGAAGTTTGAAGAAAGCGGGAGAGCGCAGGGAAGCCACAAATGGTGGGCGTTCCAAGCCAAGGATCGTGGTCAAAAACGAGCCCCGCTGAAAGAATATCTGTGACAAACGGGATTGACAAGACTGGGAAAATATATTAGGGTATTATGCTACGAATAGCTTCCCGAGAGGGGACGGAGGAATGTACGCGGTAGTTCAGACGGGAGGAAAACAGTACACGGTCCGCGAGGGTGATTTGATCCAGACCGAGAGGATCGAAGGAGAGGTAGGGGACCTCGTGGAATTGAAGGAGGTATTGCTGGTCGGGGGTGAGAAGAAATTTAAAGTAGGAACTCCTCAGGTCTCCAAAGCTCGGGTCTTGGGCAAAATCGTGGAACAGGGTAAGGCCAGGAAGATCGTCGTCTTCAAGATGAAGAGACGGAAAAACGTCAGGCGGAAGAGAGGGCATCGCCAACTCTATACCAAATTGATGATTTCACAGATAAAGGCCTGAGAAGGCGAGCTGGATGGAAAGGGAGGGAAATCTCCATGGCGCATAAGAAAGCGGGCGGAAGCTCGAGAAATGGAAGGGATAGTGCCGGGCGGCGCTTGGGGGTTAAACGATCCAGCGGGCAGGTCGTCCGCGCCGGAAACATCCTGGTGAGGCAGAAAGGTACGAAGGTCTATCCTGGCGAAAACGTGGGAATGGGAAGGGATTATACGTTATTCGCGAAAAAAGATGGCCTTGTGAAATTCGAGAAGAGGGGAAAGGACCGGAAACAGGTCAGCGTCTATGCCCCTTAAGACACCCAGGACCGGCATCACGGGAACGACCAAGTTCGTGGATGGGGCCACGATATGGGTGAAGGGAGGTGATGGTGGCAGGGGTTGTACAAGTTTCGGGCGAGAAAAATTCGTTCCAAAAGGGAAAGCAGACGGAGGAGATGGCGGAAGGGGAGGGGATGTCCTCCTTGCATCCGATTCGCCCCCTTCATCCCTTTTGGAATTTTCTTTTCAGCAGCGTTATAAAGCCCAAGATGGCGAGCATGGCGGCAAAAGGAAACAATTCGGAAGGAAGGGAACGAATTGCGTTATCAAGGTCCCCGTGGGAACCTTGGTTTGGGATGTGGAAAGCAAGGAGCTCATCAAGGACTTTACCGAAGAGGATCAGAGGCTCGTGGTGGCTAAAGGAGGTAAGGGGGGAAAGGGAAACGCGAGGTTCGTTTCCTCAACAAATCGGTCGCCTCTCCGGGCGGAGGATGGCCAAGAGGGCGAGCAGAGGTGGTTGAACTTAGAACTTAAACTTCCATCCGATGTGGGCTTGATCGGGTATCCAAATGTGGGGAAATCGACCCTCATGGCGAGGATATCCTCGGCAAAGCCTAAGATCGCCGATTATCCCTTTACAACTATCAATCCTACTCTAGGGGTAGCCAAATACGGTGAATTCAGTCGATTAGTCGTCGCCGACCTTCCCGCATTGATTGAAGGGGCACACCGTGGCGCAGGATTGGGGCTGGGGTTCTTACGGCACATCGAAAGGACGGACCTGCTTATCCATCTCATCGATATCTCTGAGCCGCGCGGCTCCGCTCCCATCAAAGACTTTAGGTCCGTTAATCGCGAACTGGAGGCATTCAGCCCCGGTTTATTGGATAAGGCCCAGCTGGTTGCCCTCAACAAGATAGACTTGGAGCAGGTTCAAGGCGGGATTCCGGCGGTTCGAGGGAGATTTGATGAGATGGGGATACGGCTCTTTCCCATTTCCGCTTTAACGGGGGAGGGGGTAGCGGAGTTGATGGAGGAAGCCATTCATCGGGTGGAGGAGCGCAGGGAAAGGGGTTTAGGAGAGGCATAGAAATCCCTAGGGGTTGTGGTTGTGCTTTGCGCCTTTGACCCGAAAGGGTTTCGTAGGGGAAGGATAGGTTGGCAAGGTTGAGGTGAGGCGTGAGGATAGGGATCCTTGGCGGAACGTTCAATCCCATCCACTTAGGACATCTAAGGGCAGCAGAGGAAATACGGGAACGGTTTACTCTGAAAAGGATTATTTTTATTGCTGCGGCGGTGCCCCCTCATAAGGAGGTCGACGGCGGAATCCCGGGCGAGCACCGAACGGAGATGGTGCGGTTGGCAATTTCGGGAAATCCCCACTTTGCCGTATCCGACATTGAGGTAAAGAGGCCAGGTAAATCCTATTCCATCGGGACCATCCAATCTTTCAGGCGGGAATATGGTTCAGATCTGGAGCTACTCTTCATTCTGCGGATGGACGCATTCTTGGAGATTGGTACATGGAAGTCATTTCAGGAGCTCGTTTCCCTCTGGCACTTTATCGTGATGGCAAGGCCGGGATTCGATAAGCCCTTTTCAACCACCATTCTTCCCCCGGAAGTAGCGGATGCCTTCGTCTATGACGAGGGGGAAAACCGCCTTATCCATCGGGATGGGTATTCCATTCATTTTCAGGGGGTTACTTTCCTAGACATATCCTCCACGAAAATCAGGGAGGAGATAAGCAAGGGGAGATCCATACGATATCTCCTTCCTCGAGAGGTGGAGCGGTATATTAAGCGACACCATTTCTACAGGGCGAAGGGGGTTAGAGTAAGATAAAGATAGCATTTAGAAGTTACCGATGATGGGTCAAGGAAATCGCAAGCCTCCGAGTTCGAGGGAAAAATCACTCTATTGCGTTCGCGCCGCTTTAGAGAAGAAGGCCTTCGATCTGGTCCTCTTGGACCTCAATAATATTTCTTCCTTTACTGAATACTTCCTCATCTGTAGCGGGAGGTCGGATCGTCAAGTCCAAGCCATCGCCCGTTCCATAGATGAGAATTTGAAGAAGAAAGGGTTCTATTCCCTGGGGGTGGAGGGGTTTGAAAAGGGGAAATGGATTCTCATGGACTACGAGGATGTGGTGATTCACGTTTTTCTTGACCCGGTTCGGAAGTTTTACGACTTAGAGGGACTTTGGCTCGATGCACCCAGGGTGGATAAGGTGGAGCAGATAGCAAGGAGATCCACCCTGGGGCGAAAGGCAACCGTTTAACGGCTTTTCTGGGAAGGGACATGGAAGCGAAATCAAGAGAGCGGTTCAGGAAGAGGTTGCTTCAGACGCGGGAGGAGATCATCGGGCAATTGAGACAGCGGGATTTGTCCGCCCAGGAGATTGGCCGGAACGGCATTCAGGATATCGGGGATGAGTCTGTTACCATTTCCAATCGCCATCTCCTCATGAGTTTGAGCGAAAACGAACGGGACAAATTGATTGAGGTAGACGAGGCCTTGGATCGCATCGAGAACGGGACCTTTGGGATATGCGAGGAATGTGAGGAAGCCATCGCAGTGAAGCGCCTTGAGGCCATACCCAACGCGCGATATTGTGTCCGATGTAAGGAAAGCCTCGAAAAGGAGTCGGGGGAATCCCCCTGAAGTATCTCCTCCAGTGTGCGTGAACCCTTCCCAACGGAGGGAGATGAAAGGGATTGTCAAAGGGTTGATCGATCTGATCTTCCCTCCGCTTTGCGCTTTCTGTTGCACCCCCTTGGCTGAAGACGATACGGGTGAAGTCTGCCCGGGCTGTCTCGACAATGTCCATTTCATTTCGCCCCCCATTTGTCCAAAGTGCGGCCTTCCCTTCCCTATGGAGGTCGGGGAGGATCATCTCTGTGGGCAGTGCCTTCGGGGGCAGTGGCATTTCGGCTCCGCCAGAGCCTTGGGGCTCTATGAGGGAGCGATACGGGAGGCGATTCACCAATTGAAATATGAGGGGAAGGCGTTTCTGGCCAAGTCCCTCGTTGGGCTCCTGGATAAGGGGTATCCCTTTATCGACCACCCCTCATACGATCTCCTGGTGCCCGTTCCATTGCACCCAAAGCGGCTGAGGGAAAGGGGTTTCAATCAAGCGTTGCTCTTGGGAAGTGCTATCGGGCGGAGAATAGGGGTTTCCTGCACGGGGTTCGCCCTGAAGAAAACGAGATGGTCTGAACCCCAAATTCACTTGAGCCCCAAGGAACGGGAGGGAAACGTTAAGGGCTCCTTTGCCGTGATGGACCCTGAAGAAGTCCAGGGGAAGAGGGTGCTGTTGGTCGATGATGTGATGACCACCGGGTCTACGGTCAATGCATGTGCACGTGAACTGTTGAAGGCAGGGGCAGGGGAGGTCGACGTCTTCACCCTGGCGAGGGCCATTTGATCCCGCTGGAGAGGAGGAATGTGAAGAGGACAAGGAGAAGGATTCTGTTTTGGATCGTTGCGGGGCTTCTCATCGCCCTATTTGCAGGATCAATCCTTCTTTTGAGATCCATTGCGCTCCCCCAACGCCATAAAGCAGTTATCGAAGCTCAGCTGAGGGGGGCTATGGGCAGGGATGTATGGATCGGTCGGGCCAGCTTGCGCTTCCTGGGTGGAATCGGGATCGAATTTGAGGATCTCGTCGTCAAGGATTGGGATGGGAAATCCGATTTTATCCGGGTCAAGGGCTTAATCCTCCAGATGAAGCTCCTTCCCCTCTTAAAGAGGCAGTTGCGGTGGAAGTCGCTCATCCTCGAGCGGCCCACGGTTTACCTCCGTCGAAGCCGGGATGGCAGTTTCAATTTCTGGGGCAAGAGGAGGGGATCGAAGCACGCAGGAGAGAAGGATTACGGTCATGTGGCGAGCCTTATCTCCTCCTTGAGCGGGGGAGAGATTAGGATCCGTCAGGGGACCGTCCATTTCCTCGCCGACTTCCCGGCATCTGGCCCCAATGTGGTGGGGATTGAGAACCTCTCCATTGGGCTCAAGCCCATATCCATGGAGGCCCCAATCCCTTTTCACCTCCACGCAAGACAACCCAATCCCACAGGGTCCGATGGTCGGATTAGGGTTGACGGCAAGCTCCATCCCCTGTCGGAACCGCTGGAATGGTCCAAAATACCAATCACCGCGGAGGTGCGGGCGAAAAATGTAAATCCCCTTCCCCTCTGGCCTTACTATGGGCCTTATATCCCCATGGAGGCGATCAGGGGATATCTGGATATCCATGCGCATTACGAGGGGAGTTTCTCGGGGCTCTTTCGATCCAGGGGGCAGATTCGAGTAAAGGGTGTGGAGTTCGACTATCGGCAGGTCTTCGAAACCGTATTGAAACCGCGGGAGTTTGTGGTCGATTACGATGTGAGGATGAATAGAAGGAGCTTGATCGTCTCGAACGTCTTTTTCAAGCTCCCTGAGATCGAAATACGGGGAAGGTGTTCCATCACTGAAATTGGATCGCCGCGGAGACGGATAGAGGCCTTCGCCACCACGGGTTCTTTTCAGTTCGATGGGATCGGCAAGTATATTCCCTACGGGATTCTTTCCCCTGGATTACGGAAGCTTTTGAGGGAGGTTACGCGGGGAGGGAAGGGGAAGATCGTATCGCTCCGAATTGAGGGGCCCATCGAGGACTATTCCACGCTGGAAGATCCGGAGAGGGCGGATCTGATCTATGGGAAGATGCGAATGGAGGGCGTCGCCTATTCCTTCGCCAAGGCGTTCCACCCCGTAGAAAACATCTCCGGATGGGTGATTTTGGAAGAGGGGTCCCTGCGGTTCCAGGATTTGAAGGGGTCTTACCGGCGGTCAAGGCTCAATGCAACTGAGATGATAATCTCCCGAATCTACTCCTCTCCCCGATTGAATCTGGGCCTCGAGGGAGCCATCGACGTGGAAGGGATTGCGGACATCGCCAAGTCGGGAGCATTCCCTGGAAGGGGAATCCCGATAAGGGATATTTCCGGAAAGGGAGATCTCCAACTCAGGGTAGCGGGGGAACTTTCGGATTCATCGGGGCTGAGCTACAATGGCCATCTCGTCCTTAAGGGGGCCGACGTCTCCATTAAGGGGCTTCGGCTCTCGGTCGCGGCTACTTCGGGCAAAGTGGTCTTCTCCAACGATCGGGTCCGTCTCATCGGGGTCAGGGGGAAGATGGGCAACTCCCCCATTTGGATCGATGGACAGGTGGGAAACCCCTGGCTGGGGAAGCCAGGCCGGGAAAGGCTAGAGCTCAGCCTACGGGGGGAGTTGGATCTGGGGGAATGTTTTTCGCGCATCCTTCCCTCGATCTCCCCCCGGATTTCCCAGGCCCTGGCGCCGTTATCGGATATAGCGGGCGAGGCCACGATAGCCCTCGAGCTCGCGGGGAGTGGAAATGGGTTCGAGGCTATGAGTTATAGGGGAAGGGCCAGCTTGGGAAAAGCAGTATTTCGACTGCACCGGATGGTTTCCCCGGTACGACTTGTCAAGGGATACATCGATTTTACCCCGAAGATGATCCGGTTTTCGAACATGGAGGCCCGATTAAGGGGGTCATACCTTAGCATCGAGGGATCCGTCCGAGACTACCTCCGATGGGAACGGTCGAAGATCGATCTGGGTATCCGGGCCCCAAACCTGGATATAGGGGATTTTAGGCTCAAAAAGGGGGGAGAGAGGGGATGGATTTGGGCAAGCAAAATCCCCTTTCCCGAGTCTGGCCGACTTGCACTTCGGGTAGATGAGGGGAGATGGCGCTATACGGTCTTCTCCAACCTCACCGCCCAAATCACCATGGCAGAAGGGAGGCTTGACCTAGAGAGATTCAATTTCAATGTAAAAGGGGGGGAAGTAGACCTGACGGCGTGGGTGGATCTGGGGAATGAAGGTGGAGTGGCCTTTGCATTGAACCCCAAGTTGAGCCATGTGGATGCCGGCCGGTTCTTCAAGGATTTTGACCTGCAGGAGCGGGTTTGGATTACCGGGGACTTCAACCTTTGGGGGAGCCTGGTGGGGAAGGGTCACAATGAGAGGGAAGTTAGGAGATCCCTTGAGGGGACCTTAAGGGTAAAAATGGAGAGAGGAAGGATTCGGCGTTTTCATGTCCTCTCCAAGGTTTTCTCCCTGCTCAATGTGTCTCAGTTATTCAGGGGGAGGCTCCCGAAGCTGACCGGCGAAGGCCTTCCCTATAACGCCATCACCGGGGAGATTGGGATCGCCAAGGGGATCGCCAGGACGGAAGACCTCCTGGTGGACAGCGATGCCATGAAGATCAGCATTATCGGGGAGGCGGACATCGCGCGGGAGAGCCTCGATTTCATCGTTGGCCTCCATCCCATGGAGACCGTTGACACGATCGTGAGCAAGGTTCCCGTGGTCGGAAGGATTCTGGCGGGAGAGGACGCGTCCATCATCTCCTACCATGTGGAGGTGAAGGGGGATTTTTCCAACCCGAAGGTGAAACACATACCTCTGAAATCGATGAAGAAGGGCCTGATAGAGATCATGAGGAGGCTCTTGGAAACCCCCATGTACATCATCCCCAGGGGAAAGGGGCCGATGGATTCCGGCGAAGGTGACCGGGGTGGATTCCCCGAAGATGAGGGGAAGCCCGAGGATTTCCATTAAGCATCGGGAGCTGAGGTGGTACGAACGGAGGATGGATGGATGTTTTCCCATGGCCTGATTGAAAGGTTGAGGAGGGCGAAGAGGGTAGTGGTGATAACCGGGGCCGGTATCTCGGCTGAAAGCGGGATTCCCACCTTTCGGGGGCCCAACGGGCTCTGGAGGCGATATCGGGCGGAGGATCTTGCCACTCCCCATGCCTTTCAGAGAGACCCCCGCTTGGTCTGGGAGTGGTACGATTGGAGGAGGCAATTGATTTCGGAAAAGGAACCCAATGTGGGCCACTTGGCCATTGCCGCGATGGAGGATTTCTTTGAGGAGTTGCTTCTGATTACGCAAAATGTGGATGGAATCCACCGAAAGGCCGGAAGCACGAAGCTCATCGAAATCCATGGGAATATATGGAGGGTGAGGTGCATGGCGGAGGGAGGGATTTATTCAAACGATGAGGTCCCATTAAGGGAAATTCCCCCCCGGTGCGACTGCGGGGCCCTTATACGTCCCGACGTGGTCTGGTTTGGGGAATCGCTATCGGAGAAGGATTTGGCCGACTCCTACGCGGCCTTGAATGAATGCGATTGTCTCCTGGTAGTGGGAACGTCGGCGGTCGTCCAACCGGTGGCCTCATTTCCCATCGTAGCTCGGAATGGAGGGGCCGTCGTCGTGGAGATCAATGTTGAGCCATCGCCCATTTCCGGGTGGGTGGATGAGTCAATCCCCGGAAAATCCGGCGAGGTATTGCCCCGACTGACGAAACGCCTGAAATAATTTTTTTTTGCATTTTTTCCTTGACAAAACCCTATATATTGTAGTAGTTTAAAAAACTAATACAATATATAGGAGATGATGCTATGGATGGTGCTGTGGAGAAAATGGAGGGGGATAAGCACTCGAGGCGGGAAAACGAGACCACGGATATGGCGCTTTTTGTCCGCACCTCGGATGAACAGTTTTCGGGTTGGGATCGCCAGAGGATCGTCGATGCCTTGATAAAGGAGACGGAGGTGGATGTGGTTACCGCCCAAGAGATAAGCCGTGAGGTAGAGGAACTCATTGCCTCATCGACCATCTCCATGGTGACCTCCCCCCTCATCCGGGAGTTGGTGGACGCGAAATTGATCGAGAGGGGATTGGAGCAGGAGCGCAAGAGGCATACACGGTTGGGTATGCCCCTTTACGACGTCGATCAGTTGATCCTCCATCCAAACAAGGAGAACGCCAATGTCCCTCATGGGCCCGAGGCCACCAATCTCACCTTGGCGGAAAGGATCAAAAAGGAGTATGCCCTGCTTTCGGTGTTCTCCGATGAAGTCGCCGACGCCCATATGCGAGGGGATATTCACCTTCATGACCTGGGGTTCATCGATAGGCCATACTGTTCTGGACAATCCCTGGAATATATCAAACGGTTCGGGTTAAGCCTTCCCAATTCCATCGCCATGGCCAAACCGGCCAAGCACGCGGAGGTGTTGTTGGCCCACATGGTTAAATTTGCCGCAGCCCTGCAGAGCCATTTTGCCGGGGCCATCGGCTGGGACGCGGTGAACCTCTTTTTCGCCCCCTACCTGGTAGGGATGAGGGATGAGGAGGTCAAACAATTGGCCCAGATGATGATCTTCGAGTTCTCCCAGCAGGCCGTGGCTCGGGGTGGCCAGGCCATCTTCACCGACCTCAACCTCTATTGGGAAATCCCGAGACATTTTGAAGACGTACCGG
>DAOVIU010000061.1 GCA_030673585.1 Pseudomonadota bacterium
AACCCCGGCGAAGTCCCCGAAAAGAGACTGAAAACATGAAGCTGGTCGATAGTGCCATCAAGAATCCCGTTACTGCTACGGTAGGGGTTTTTTTCATCATTCTCTTCGGCTTCATCGCCCTCTTCAGGATTCCCGTCCAACTCACCCCGGAGATGCAAGATGTGGAGATCCAGGTAGAGACCCTATGGCCGGGAGCCAGTCCTCAAGAGGTGGAGAGGGAAATCATCGAGGAGCAGGAGGAGCAGCTCAAGAGCGTGGAAGGCCTCGTTGAGATGAAGAGCGAGAGTTTTCGCGGCAGGGGGCGGGTGATCCTCAAGTTTCAGACGGGCACGGACCAGGACGCCGCCTTGCTCAAGGTCTCCAACAAGCTGAACCAAGTTTCCCAATACCCTGCGGATGCAGAAGAACCGGTGATCAAGGCTACCGGAACGGAGAGCGATGCCATTGCCTGGTTTGTGTTTCAAAAGAGCTCGGGGGATCCCGCGGATGTCGCTTTCGAGAAGGATTTCATCGAAGACCACGTGAAACCTCGCTTGGAAAGAATTCCCGGGGTAGCCGCGGTGAACATTTACGGAGGTAGGGAAAAGGAGATGCAGGTGATCGTGGACCCCAACGCCCTCGCCTCCAGAAAAGTCACCATTCAGGATATGATCCGGGCCCTGGATATGGAAAATCGGAACATCAGCGCCGGAGATCTGGATGAGGGAAAGCGCCGCTATATTGTCCGGACCGTCGGGCAGTATCGAACGCCGGAAGATATCGAAAACGTCATTATCCGCCAGGTGAATGGAGCGCCGGTATATGTCCGGGATGTCGCCCACGCAAAGCTCGGTTACGAGAAGGCCCAAGCGACCATTCGCCAAAGGGGAAAACCCACCATCGCCATGAACGCGATCCGAGAGGTAGGAGCCAATATTTTAGCGGTAATGGAGGATATTAAGGAGGAGGTCAAGGCATTAAACCGATCACTTCTGACCAGTCGCCACCTCCATCTGGACCAGGTCTATGATGAGACCGATTACATTTACAGTGCCATCGATCTGGTGAGGCAGAACCTTTTCGTCGGCGGGAGCCTGGCGATACTGGTATTGCTCCTTTTCCTCCGGAGCGGTACCAGCACCCTGATTGTCGCCACCGCCATTCCCATCAGCATCATCGGGACCTTTGTGATGATGGCCTTTCTGGGAAGAAGCATCAATGTCATCAGCTTGGCGGGGATGGCCTTTGCCGTTGGCATGGTGGTCGACAACTCCATCGTGGTACTGGAGAACATCTACCGCCACATGCAATTGGGAGAAAGCCGTCTTGTTGCCGCCTATAAGGGTACCGTTGAGGTTTGGGGGGCGATCCTGGCCAGCACTCTCACAACTATCGCCGTTTTCCTTCCCGTCATCTTCGTCCAGGAGGAGGCGGGACAACTCTTCCGCGATATTGCCGTGGCGGTGAGCTGCTCCGTGGCCCTGAGCTTAATCGTTTCCATCACCGTTATCCCCACTTTGGCAGCAAGGATCCTCAGGGTTCCGAAAGCCCTTCTCCTAGAAGAAGGAAAGAAGGGAAAGGTGTCCCCTTTTTCCGCCTACAACCTGTTTGGGTTCGCCTCGATACCGCGGGCCTTCTCCCGAGGCATCGCCGCCTTCTTTCCCTGGATTTATCGAAGCATCACCTTACGGTTGGTCCTGGTGTTCCTGATGACCGGACTGTCGCTTTCCATGGCCTGGTTTCTCATTCCCAAAACCGAGTACCTTCCCCAGGGAAATCAGAATTTCCTCTTCGGGTTCCTCTTGACGCCCCCAGGGTATAATGTGGAGGAGTTCACCAAGATCGCCCAGGAAGTTGAAACCGAACTTTCCCCCTTTTGGACTGTCGAACTGGAGGATGAGAGGGGAGCACAACTTCAGGGTCCCCCAATAAGGAACTTCTTCTTCGTCTCCTGGCTCCAACAAGCCTTCATGGGGCTCACCAGCAAGGCTCCCGAACGAGTTCGGGAGCTACTCCCAATAGTCTATCGGTCCCTTGCCAAGATCCCGGGATTGATCGCGGTGGTAACCCAGGCCAGTCTCTTCGAACGTATCGGCGAGGGGAGATCCATTGACATACAGATACTGGGCAGCTGCGATCTGGCCCGCCTGGTGAAGCTGGGACAAATGATCTTCGTTCAAGTCAGAGACGTGTTGCCCGGCTCTCAAGCGCGGCCCATTCCCAGCCTTGACCTCGGCAACCCCGAGATCCAGGTAATTCCCGATCGGGTGAGGATGGCCAGTGTGGGGGTAAAAACGAGCGAACTGGGAATCGCCGTGGACGCCCTCCTGGACGGAACCAAGGCGAGCGACTATTGGCATGAGGGGACGGAAATCGATTTAACCCTGATGGGAAAGGACGAATACGCAAGGCGATCTCAGGATTTGAAGGACCTCTTGATCCATACGCCGAGAGGAGAAGCCGTCACACTGGGATCTTTGGCGGACATCCGGCTGGTGACCGGCCCCTCCCAGATTAATCACATCGAGAGGCAGCGGTCCATCGTCATCCGGGTCAATCCACGGGCGGAGATGCCTCTTGAGACAGCCCTGGAAAGGATCGAGAGTCAGATCGTCCAACCCATTCGGGATCGGGGCGAGTTCGGGGATGACTGCGATATCCGGTTAGCGGGCACGGCGGATAAGCTCGCTTTGACCCGGAAGGCCCTCCAATGGAACTTTCTGCTGGCCCTGATCATCACCTTTCTCCTGATGGCCTCCCTCTTCGAAAGCTTTCTCTACCCCCTGGTCATTATGTTCAGCGTTCCCCTTGCGGCTGCAGGGGGGTTCTTGGGGTTGTTCGCGGTGAACCGCCTTATCGCATTTCAGCCTCTGGACGTCCTGACCATGTTGGGGTTCGTCATCCTTATCGGCATCGTGGTCAACAACGCCATTCTGATCGTTCATCAGTCCCTGAATCACATGAAGGACGGAATGGAGCCCCGGGAGGCCATCCATCAATCCATCCAAAAAAGGGTGAGGCCCATCTTTATGTCCGCCACTACCAGCATCTTCGGGATGATGCCGCTGATCCTGTTCCCGGGAGCTGGATCGGAGCTCTACCGGGGGCTTGGAAGTGTAGTGGTTGGAGGTCTGGCCGTTTCCACCGCATTCACCCTGTTTCTGGTTCCCACGCTCTTCAGCCTGGTGCTCGATGCGAAAAGGGGCATCGTTCGGCTGTGGCGGTAAGGATTGAGGTGAAGAAAATTATAGATTCCTTCTAGAAATATCTATATAATTATTTAGATTTATTGGTATTTTTCTTTCCAAATTGACCCGATATTTCAGCTTTTGCCCTCTGTCCCCCAGTTTCCATCTTCGAGCTTCACAACTCCCTCTCTGACCACCCTCGGCGGGGAGACCGTTACATCGATTACCGTGGATACCGCCTCTCCCTTCGTTTTCCCCCCGTCTAGGATCAGATCGATCCTTCCACGAAAGACCGTGTAGAGTTCATGGGGATCGGAAAGGCTGGGCATGCCCGAGAAATTAGCACTGGTGGATGTAAGGGGCCTCTTGAAGGCCTCCAGCAATTTTTGCGCGATCGGATTGGGGGAAATCCGGACCCCTATCTTTCCGCTATTGCCGGTGAGAATCAGGGAACACATTTTCGATGCCTCGAAGATGATGGTTAGTGGCCCCGGCCAGTGTCCACGAATCAGGCTCATCGCCAACGGGGGAACCCGAGCGGTAACTTCCTCCAGCATATCCATATTGCCTATCAATATGGATATGGGCTTACCAACCTCCCTTCCCTTGATTTTGAACAACTTCTCGAGCGCCTCATCGTTGTACGCATCGGTCCCCAAGCCGTAGACGGTCTCCGTTGGGTAGCCAATTACCCCCCCTTTTCCCAGGACATCAGCGACTTCCCGAATCCGCCTCTCCTCGGGATCGAAGGGGTTAACCTTAATCATGCGCGTATTCACATCGATCCCTTCTGGACTGCCTTTGCCTTTTTCTCAACCTCCTGAGCCAACCGCTCTTTATAGCCCTTGAGGGCCTTCTTCAATTGGGGATATTTGAGGGCCAATATCTGAACGGCCAGTATGGCTGCGTTTCTCGCCCCCGCCTTGCCGATGGCCATGGTGGCAACGGGAACTCCTCCAGGCATTTGAACGGTGGAAAGGAGGGAATCCATTCCTTTGAGGGGCGAGGAATCGATGGGAATTCCGATTACGGGTAAGATCGTCTCCGATGCGATTACACCTGCCAGGTGGGCAGCCGCCCCGGCCCCGACGATGATAACCTCAAGGCCCCTTTCCTCACCGGATTTGGCATACCGTATGGTGCGATCGGGCGACCGGTGGGCAGAGGAAAGGGTGACTTCATAGGAAACCTGGAATTGGTCCAAGATCCTCTGCGACTCCTCCATCACCGGGAGGTCCGAATCGCTCCCCATGACGATCCCTACCAAGGGTTTTCCTCCCTTTTTCTGCACCATGTCTCTCCTCCCCTAATCCCTCTGGTTTTGTCCAACGTCCTCGTTTCGTCTCTCCTTCAGATTTCCCTCATTCATCTACCGCATGCGATCCAGAGCCCTCTTTCCAATATCACTTCGATAGTGGACTCCGTCCCACTCGATCTCTTTCACAGCGGAATAGACCAGGTCAATTGCCCCCTTGGCATCCTCTCCCAGGGCGGTAACTCCCAGAACCCTTCCCCCGCTGGTTAGGATATCCGCTCCTGCTCTTGCGGTTCCCGCATGGAATACGAAGACGTCTTCCATCCCTGCCACCCCGTCCAAACCGTGGATGATCTGATTTTTCTCGTAACTCCCCGGGTAGCCCCCCGAAGCCATCACCACGCATACCGCCCACCTCGGGTCCCAATCAATGGACCCCTGGAGATTTCCATTTATGCATGCCTCCAGGAGGGGAACGATATCCCCCTTCATTCTCATCATGATGGGTTGATTTTCGGGATCTCCAAATCGGCAATTGAACTCCAACGCCTTGGCTGGCCGTCCTTGATCATCAAGCCGCCATAGAGCACTCCTCGATATGGACGCCCTTCAGAGGCCATTCCCCTGATGGTTGGAGTCATGATTTCCTCCATGATCTTCCGGTGAACCTCCTCCGTCACCACCCGCGCCGGGGAATACGCCCCCATTCCCCCCGTATTGGGGCCCCTATCCCCATCGTAGATGGGTTTGTGATCCTGCGAAGAGGCAAGCGGTACCACGGTCTCTCCATCGGTGAGTACAATGAAAGATGCCTCCTCTCCAACGAGGAATTCCTCAACGACTACCCGATCCCCCGCCTCTCCAAACGCCTTCTCCACCATTATCGTATCCAAGGCCTTTAGGGCGTCCTCCTTTTTGAGGGTGGGGATGACCCCTTTGCCAGCTGCCAATCCGTCGGCTTTTACCACGATTGGTGCCCCGATTGAATCGATATATGCCGCCGCTTCGTCCCGTTCACTGAAAGTCCTGTACTGGGCCGTTGGTACTCCGTATTTACTCAGCAAATCCTTACAGAAGACCTTGCTCGCCTCGATCTCGGCCGCATCCCGATGAGGACCGAAAATCCTCAACCCCCTTTTGTCGAAAAGGTCGACTATTCCCATGGCGAGCGGAAGTTCGGGGCCTACCACGGTCAAATCTATCCCGTTCCTCTGGGCAAATTTCGCCAAGCCCTCCAAATCCGTGGGTGCTATATCGGCGCATTCGGCCGTCTGGGCTATTCCCGCGTTACCGGGTGCACAAAATACCTTGGAAACCCTCGGGCTCTGAGCTATCTTCCATACCAGGGAGTGTTCCCTTCCCCCTCCGCCGACGACTAATACTTTCATAAGACCTCCACGTTAGCTTTATATTATCCCCGGATCAACCCTCTCCCTTCACAGCCGTCAGATAATTCGATATGGCGCCATCGTACCTGGCGGTCATTTCGAAGACCTTCCTTGCAAGCCGAAATCTGGTTTGAGCCGAGATCTGCCCGCTATTCTCCCTCAATTCCGCGATGAGATCATCGTAATCCGCCGGGTCAACCACGACCGTTACATCTCTATAGTTCTTGGCCGCTGATCTGATCATAGTGGGGCCTCCGATATCGATATTTTCGATGGCCTCCTCCACGGTGCAGTCCGGCTTGGCTACGGTGGTTTCAAAGGGATAGAGGTTCACAACCACCATATCGATGGTCTCTATGCCGTGTTCGGCCATGGTCTTGACGTGATCCGGGTTTTCCCGCTGCCCTAAAATCCCCCCGTGAATTTTCGGATGCAAGGTCTTCACCCTCCCATCCAACATCTCCGGGAACCCCGTATAATCGGATACGTCCATGATCTCGATCCCATTTTGGCGGAGGGCCTTCGCAGTTCCCCCCGTGGAGAGGATCTCGACATTCATGTCGGCGAGTGCCTTTGCCAGCTCAACGACTCCCGATTTGTCCGATACGCTAATCAACGCCTTTCTAACTTTCCTCATATCCATCTCCTCCACTCCGATTCTCCCAGCATTGCCTTATCAATCCCTTCTTACGGGTAGATGCCCCGATCTTTGGTGGCCTGGACGACTCGATCTACTGCCAGGGTGTATGCTGCCATTTTCATGCTAATCTTTTCCCTTTCCGAGATCTCGAGGACTCTCCTGAAGCTGTCGGAGAGTATCCTGCGAAGTTCGCTATTGATCCGTTCTTCCGGCCAGAAATACTCCTGGATATTCTGTACCCACTCG
>DAOVIU010000194.1 GCA_030673585.1 Pseudomonadota bacterium
ATCCGCGACCAGTGTTCATGGGTCCACTCGGCAAGGCCGGAGGAGGCGACCCCGAAGGCAAAGGACCTGTTGCGGATGGCGGTTCAGCGATCGCGAATCCTGGTTCCCCTTTACCAGCAGACCATCGGGGTAAATCAGGCCTGCCTGGTTGTCGGAGGGGGAATAGCGGGTATGAACGCCGCGTTGAACTTAGCGAAACAGGGATACAGGGTATTTCTGGTGGAGAGGGATGAGGAGTTGGGGGGGCGGCTGAGGCGGCTTTACTTTACGGCCGATGGTCAGGATCCACAGGAATACCTACGACATATGATCGACAGGGTCTTGGGAAATGATCACATCGAGGTTTTGACGGGCTACCGGGTCGTCGAAACCGGTGGATTTAAGGGGAACTTCAAGACCACCGTGGAGGCGACGGACAGCCCCCGTCGGCAACTCATCGAACACGGCGCCACCATCTTGGCGACGGGGGGGGTGGAGTACAGATCCAGTGCATACTCGCTGGGCAGCCATCCCGGGGTGACAACCCAGGAGGAGTTCGAGGAGACTATCGCCCATCGGCAAGAAGATGTGAAGGGGCTGAGATCGCTGGTGATGATCCAGTGTGTGGGGCCCTGGAATGACGATGAGAACATCCCCTTCTACTGCAGCCGCATCTGCTGCGGCGTGGCTTTGAAGAACGCCATCAAGGTGAAGGAGATCAATCCGGCCGCATCCGTCACCGTCCTCTATCGGGATATCCGTACGTACGGTTTCCACGAGAACCTGTATACGAAAGCGAGAAGTAGAGGGGTGATCTTCGTCCGGTATGACTGGGAGAGTCTCCCTCAGGTCTCCCAGAGCGATGGGGGGCTTCGGATCGGCGCCAGAGATCCCGTTCTCGGGAAAGACCTTCTCCTGGAACCGGATCTTCTGGTCTTATCTGAGGCGGTGGTTCCCACCCCGGCAAGCGAGGAACTGGCCACCCTCTTTAAGGTACCCCGAACCCTGGAGGGCTTCTTCCTCGAAGCTCACGTAAAGCTTAGACCCGTCGACTTTCCCACCGAAGGCATTTACCTTTGTGGGATGGCCCACTACCCCAAATTCATCGATGAGGCTTTGGCTCAGGCACAAGCTGCCGTTGCTCGAGCCAGCACCATTCTCTCGAGAGAGAGCATGGAGGTTGGAGGAGTAGTAGCCCGTGTCGAGGGGGAGAAGTGCGCGGCATGCCTTACCTGTGTCAGGGTTTGTCCCTATGAGGTTCCCGTCATCAACCCTAAGGGAGAGGCGGAGATCGAGGTCGCTCGATGTCAAGGTTGTGGAGCTTGCGCCGCGGAATGCCCGGCAAAGGCCATCGAGCTGCAGCACTATGAGGATGCGCAGATTCTGGCAAAATGTGAGTTCGCCATAAAGGAGGTGGCCTGATGAAATTGGCTCATTCTCCTCATAAGGGGAAAGGGGAAGCAGTCGCCCGAGCCACCCTGGCAGAGGAGATCCATGAGATCTGTGGTGAGAACGTCTACCTCTGTTATCAATGCCAGAAATGCGCCTCGGGCTGCCCCGTCGCTGATTATTTCGACCTTTCCCCCAATCAGCTCATGCGGGCCATCCAGCTGGACGAAAGGGAGTCGGCCTTGAGCTCGAAGACGATCTGGCTCTGTGCGGCTTGCGAGACCTGCGCTACCCGGTGCCCCCAGGATATCGATATCACTCGGGTCATGGATGTGCTGAAGATTATGGCTCGCGAGCAGGGTATCACCCCGGGAGTTCCTTCGGTACCCATCTTTTACAGCGCCGCCCTTCATAACCTTAGGATATTCGGGCGTCTTTACGAAGCCGGGTTGATGGGGGAGCTCTACATGCGAATGCTCCTGAACCGGCAGTTGGATTTCGGGCAGATTTTTTCCAAGGATTTACCCGTGGGCATCAAGATGTTCAGGGAGGGAAGGCTCAAGATATTGCCCCATCTCGTCCGGAGAAAGCAGGGTCCAAGGGAGAAAAAGGTGAGGAGCACTCAACGCCGAGTGGCCTACTTTCCGGGCTGTAGCCTCTCCGGCACCTCAGTTGAATACGGCCTCTCCTTCAAGGCAGTGGCGGAGAAGCTGGGATTGATCGCGGACGAGCCCGAGGGTTGGACGTGTTGCGGGACAACTCCCGCCCATTCAACGGACCACTACCTATCTACCCTTCTTCCCATGAAGAACCTGGCGTTGATGGAGGAGATGGGACACTCCTCCGTTACCGCTCCGTGCCCCTCATGTTATCTGCGGATGCGAAAGGCACTGCACGATATTTCCAAGGACGCGGAGCTGAGGAAAAGGGTGAAAGGCCAGATCGGTTACCAACCATCGAAGGGGCTACACGTTGAACACGGGCTCAACACCTTCACCGATCGGGTGGGATTGGAGGCCATCGGCTCTGAGGTCTCCCGCTCCCTTGGAGGATTGAAGGTGGCTTGCTACTACGGCTGCGTAATCACCCGTCCCCCCAAGGTTACGGGATTTGGGGAGTACGAATATCCCACCAATATGGATAGACTGATGAAGAAATTAGGCGCCACCCCCCTGGATTGGTCCTACAAGACGCGGTGTTGCGGGGCATCCCTTGGCTTCACGAATCTGGAAATCGTCCTTGAGCTTGGTCGAAAGATCCTGGCCAATGCTAAAGCTGTTGGCGCGGAGGCAATTGTCGTTGCCTGCCCCCTCTGCCAGGTGAACCTCGATTCCCGGCAGGCGCAGATGAGCGGCCAGTACAACCTCCCCGTCCTCTACTTCACCCAGCTCATGGGACTGGCTTTCGGCCTGGAACCCATGGGACTGGGGTTGGATAAACATTTCATAGATCCCATGCCCCTTTTGAGGGAAAAGAAGATTATTCCCTCCTCTTAGAGCATACCGAAAACTGAGGTATCCCTACCCCAAATCCTCGAGCAATTGAGTCTCATTTACCCTATGCGGAAGCTTACTGAGTTTCTGGAGACGTGCTCCATGAGGGTAAGTTTCCAGAAGATGGAATGAACCCCGACGGGATTCAGAATCTTGACGGAGCACACATCTGGCTGGTATGGTGTCCAAACCATTGGAGCAAACACATGGGATTAAGAAAAAATGTCTCGGTAATTGCCGACTTCGTGCTGCTGCTGGTGGCTTTTGTCTGGGGATTCACGTTCATCATGGTGAAGCAGGCCATTGCCGAGGTGGGAGTCTATCCCTTCCTCTTTTTGCGCTTTACGCTGTCGTTTCTGTTCATGATTCTGATCTTTGCCAAAAAACTTCCCAAACTCGATAAGTTCATCGTTTTCTCTGGCAGCGTCTTGGGGGGGTTTTTGTTTTTAGGCTATGCCTTTCAAACCACGGGCCTGGCATACACTTCGGCCTCAAACGCGGGTTTCATTACCGGGCTCAATGTCATCTTTGTCCCCATCTTCTCCATTGTCATTTTCAAGCAAACCCCCAAACCCCTCACTCTCCTCGGGATTATCGTTGCCACGGTTGGCCTCTTCCTCCTGACTGGTGGGTATTGGGATGGATTCAACCGAGGCGACGTTTTGGTCCTGGTCTGTGCTGTGTGTTATGCCATGCACATCCTTTATACCGGGAGGTATGCCCCAATTATGGATGTTTATCTCCTGGCCACCGTGCAGATTGGCGTGGTGGCACTTTTGAGCTTGCCCTTCGCTATCTCTTCCCTGTCCTCATTCCCATCCGGTATCACCCTATCCGTCTGGAAGAGCATAATTTTTACCGGACTTTTGGCCACGGTTTTCGCCTTTGTAGCCCAGACGAAGGCCCAGCGATTTACCCCGCCAGCCAGGGCCGCCCTGATTCTCTTGATGGAGTCGGTTTTCTGCGCGATTACTGCGCGATTGTACGGAGGGGAAAGGCTTTCAGGAATTGCCCTGGCCGGGGGCGTGCTCATGGTGATTGGTATGGCCCTGGCCAAAATCAGACGCATAAGAGGCGAAAAGGCATAGATGTTCCCTTTTCCTCGCAGGGGGTTTTGCTTCATCTCCACTTGTGGTAATAACAGTACGTATCGAAAGTGAAATTGAAAGCCACGGGGGCAATGGAATGTTGGAGATCGAGAACCTGATGGTATTTTATGAGAATGCGATAGCCATCAATAACGTCAGCATGAGATGTCGCAAGGGCGAGATCACGGGTGTCTTGGGTGCCGACAGCGCCGGCAAATCCACACTCATGTATACCATTTCGGGGATCATCCTGGATGTAAAGAGGAAGGAGGAGATGAGAGGCGGGGAGAGGATAACAGTGCTGGGGAGTATCCGCTACGACGGAGCCGATATTACCACTATGAAGCCAAGCCGAAGGGCCAG
>DAOVIU010000339.1 GCA_030673585.1 Pseudomonadota bacterium
GAGGGTGGCCCTAGCAAGAGCATTGGTTGTGGAGCCGGACTTCGTCATCGCCGATGAACCCGTCTCCATGCTGGATGCTTCCATACGGGCTGGGATCCTTAACCTCTTGTTGGATCTGCGGAGTCGCCTCGGCTTGACCTATCTCTTCATCACCCACGATGTGGCCGTGGCCCGATACATGTGTGATCGAATCGGCGTCATCTTTAAGGGAAAATTGGTGGAGTTGGGCACCACGGAACAGGTCATTGATAATCCTCACCATCCCTACACCAAGGCCCTTCTCTCGGCGGTGCCGGTGCCCGATCCGAGGGCGAAAAGGGAGCGGTTTCGCTTTGAGGAGCGGGAGATACCGGACCGAGCTTTTGACCAATCCTGTATCTTTCTGCCGAGATGCGCGGCCAGTGGCAGGATCTGTCGGAGGGAAAGCCCGGAAATGGTGGAGGTGGAGGAGGATCATTACGCGGCGTGCCATTTGTCTACGGAAATGTAATGTGTTATAGTAGGCGAGATAGATCGCAGTGGGTAATGTTACGGGATAGACGAACACTTCAATAGGGTGATGTATGGAATTGATGGAGCCTATTTTGAGGGATTTATATGCCATGGTGGGGTCGATTTTCGCCCTGGATAGGATTATCCACATTGTCAAGATCATCTTCACGGTCATTATCATCCTGCTCTTGACCCGGTTCGCCAATCGAGTAGTTGGCAAGGTCTTCCGTGCGCTCTTTACGCCTAAAAAGGATGACCCCAGGTACGCCGAAAGGGCCAAATGGGCCAAAACGGCCGTTCCCCTGATGGAAAACGTCTCCAAATGGCTTATCATGATCCTCTCGATATTTTTCCTCTTGAGCGCCATAGGCGTTCCCTTTCAAGCCTTGCTGGCCAGCGCCGGAGTGGCGGGTCTTGCCATAGGGTTTGGAGCCCGGGAGTTCATCGCCGACGTGATAGCGGGATTCTTCCTGTTGTTCGAGGGTCTGGTGAGGGTTGGAGACTACGTCAAGGTCGGTGATGTGCGGGGAAGGATTGTGAGCGTAGGACTGAGGGTTGTCCAGGTGCGTCGGTACAACGGGCAGCTTTGGGTCGTACCCAATGGAAAATTGGATAGATTTGCGAATTACAGCCGGGAGTATATGCGGGCCATCGTCAGGGTGGGGGTTGCCTACGAGCAGGATGTCCGGAAAGCTATGCGCGTCCTCAAGGCGGTGGGGGAACAGTGGTTCCAGGACCACCAGGATATTGCCCTTGACACACCCAAGGTTACGGGCATTATCACCTTCGACGAGTCCAGGTGCATCATTCGAATCGCCTGCAAGGTTAAGCCCCTGAAACAGTGGCGCGCACAACGGCAGATGAGGCTCCTGATCAAGGATGCCTTCGAAAGGGAGGGAATCGAGATTCCCTTTGACCGGAACGTCGTTTACTTTAAGGACATCGAGGGCATACCGGGGGAGAAAAACCTCTACGCCTTCGTCCAGAGCGAGATGGAAGAGGCGGAGGAGGAAGAGGGAATCCTGGTGGAGGAGGAACCAGGGTCACAGCCAGACAAGCAACTCTAGGGCAACGAGATGAGCTTATCGATGTCCGATTCGGTGACCCCCAGGATATAGAGGATATTCTTTATTCGGCTGTGAGCGATATTCCCGGTCGCAACCCTGTTGAGGGCTTCCCGAGCATTATAGGCAATTCCTGACCGAGCATGAGCGCATCATTGGCACCATCATCGATAGCAACGGTCTGATCCAAGAGAATTCCCTCCTGATCGGCAATCCAGTTGAGAAGCTTTGCCTTCTGGGCAGCGTCTATCACCTCTCCCTTTATCCCGCCGGTGAGGGACTTCCCCCTGATCTCCAATTGGTTGCCGAAGGCGTAATGAAACCCGAGGCGATCCTTGAGATGGTTGGCGAATTGCTGGAACCCCCCGCTGACGACGGCCAACTTGTATCCGAGCTTCTTGAGAACGGCGACCAGCTCCTCCACTCCCTCCGATAGTCTGAGCCCCCGGCTCACCCCTTCCAAATCGGAGATGGTTAATCCCTTCAGGAGAGCCACTCGCTGTCTCAGCGCGTCCTCGAAGTCCATTTCCCCCCGCATGGCCTTTTCCGTGATACGGGAGACCTCTTTGACGGCGTTGGCCTGTTTGGCCATTTCATCGATGAGCTCCATATCGATGAGGGTGCTGTCCATGTCAAATACGATGAGTCGTTTGCTCTTTCGATGGGCCTCGGCGGTTTGAAGGGCCAGGTCGACGTCCAATTCATGGGCCGCGGACAGAACCCTCTCCTTGAGGCGTGACAGGTTTTTCACGGAGGAGGTATTGATGGTCAGCTCCACGCAGTGGGCGTGATGTCCGGTCAGGTTGGTGATGAGCTCGATGTTGACATTCTCCTCGGCGAGCACCCTGGCGAGCTCGGCCAAGACCTTCGTCTTCAGTTCAGTACTGAAATAGGTCAGGACGAAGAGGTTTCTGTGGCGTCTTTCCCTGATATCCCCTTCGGAAAAGAGGCGAAAATCGAGGTGAAGGTTCAATTGGGTGGCCTTGTAGAGGAGTTCTTTGAGGACGCTGTCCTTCGAGCCCGTTGCCCGACTCATATCCAAGAGGAAGGAGAGGCCCAGGA
>DAOVIU010000063.1 GCA_030673585.1 Pseudomonadota bacterium
AGGTGGAGATCGAAAAATCCGTGCATGGCGAATAGGCTCAGCATGTGGTCGAAAAAAGGAATCCCCGAGGAAATGGAAAATTGGCCTGAGCCATCAAGGTCAAGCCTGAGGCTAATCCCCGTCTCCTTGGTTTTCCTCCGGATCTCTACTCTCCTGCCCATTCCTCCTCCGAAATCGGTTTTTTGGTAGAACCCTTCCCCCTCTCAGTCCCTTTGTCCGAAAACCTCACCTCCACGGCCCTCGCATGGGCATCCAATCCCTCCATAGCCGCCATCCTGACGATATCTTCCCGAAATTCCGACAGAGCTTCTTGGGAGAATGAAATTATATTGGATTTTTTCAAGAAATCATCGACTCCTAAGGGAGAAGAGAAGCGTGACGTCCCCCCGGTGGGCAGCACGTGATTTGTCCCCGCCAAATAATCACCGACCGTCTCCGGTGAGAAGAGGCCGAGGAATATCGCCCCGGCATTTCGAACTCTTCCTACCAGATTCCACGGAGTCTCCACCATGAGCTCAAGGTGCTCAGGTGCGATCTCATCGATGAGGTCTATAGCCTCTCCGAAGCTCCGGCCTACGATGATGACACCTCGATTATTCAATGACCGCTCTACAACCCCCCTGTTCCTTAATTCCTTTAACTGCCCCTCAACTTCACGCTTGACAGCGCGGGCATAATCATCGGACAGGACAATCAGAACCATTAATGCCCTCTCGCCATGTTCCCCTTGGGAGAGTAAATCCGCCGCGACAGAGGAGGGGGGTGCATACCCATCCGAGAAGATGCAGATCTCGCTTGGTCCGGCCACCATATCTACTCCCACGTCACCAAAGACCATCCTCTTGGCGGTGGCCACGTAGACATTTCCCGGTCCAACGATTTTGTCCACCTTTGGAATGGACTCAGTTCCATAGGCAAGGGCCCCCACTGCTTGTGCCCCGCCCAGCCGAAAGATCGAGGTGGCGCCAGCCAATCCCGCTGCCGCCAAAACATGAGCGCTTCCCCCATCTCCATAGATTGGAGAAGCCATAATCAATTCGCTGACACCCGCTATTTTCGCGGGAATGAGGGTCATCAACGCGGTAGAAGGATAGGGATTTCCTCCCCCCGGGATGTAGGCCCCTATGCGTTTGAGGGGGGTTACCTTTTGCCCCAGGGTTATGCCATCCGCAGTTGATTCAAACCAAGAGTTCGACACCTGTCTTCGGTGGAAAGATTCAATGCGCTTTGAGGCCAATTTCAGCACGTCCAAATCCTTCTTCGGAACCCGTTCATAGGCCTCCTCAATCTCCCTTGGCGAAACCCGAAGCTGGGAAGGTGAAAGATCCACGCCATCGAAACGCTTCGTATATTCGATCACCGCCTTATCCCCTCTGGCCCTGACACCTTCCAGAATAGCCCTGACTACCCCCTCTACTGCCTCGAGGTCCTCCCGTCCTCGGCTGAGCACCCTTTCGAACTGTCCCTTGAACTCCTTGTCGCCGACCCTAAGTATCCTCATTTACGCCGGAACCCTCCTGATATGAGCTCCTAGGCTCGCCAACTTTTCCACCAGCTTCTCATACCCCCTGTCTAAGTGGTAAACCCGGGAAACGTCGGTCTCCCCTTCAGCGGCCAACCCGGCCAGTACCAATGAGGCGCTGGCCCTCAGGTCGGTTGCCATCACTGGCGCACCGCTGAGGCCTTTGACACCATTGATGATTGCGCTATTTCCCTCAATCTTGATATTTGCTCCCATGCTCCTGAGTTCACCCACGTGGATGAATCGATTCTCGAAAATCGTTTCGGAGATGACGCTCAATCCCCTGGCCAATGTCATAAGGACCATGGTCTGGGCTTGCATATCCGTAGGGAACCCCGGATAAGGAAGGGTTTTCACATCGACGCTCTTGATTCGCTTATTTCCAATCGCCCTGGTCCCATCATCCTCTCGAAGGATCTCCATGCCCGTTTCCCTCAATTTATTGACAACGGCCTCCATGTGATCAAGGTTGCAATTTCGAATGTGGATATTCCCCTTGGTAACCCCGGCGGCTACCATAAATGTTCCGGCCTCAATTCTATCTGGTATGATGGTATGTTCCGTTGCCCTCAGGTGCCGTACGCCTTTGACCCTTATGATCCTTGACCCAGCCCCCGAAATGTCGGCGCCCATCTTATTGAGTACCTCTGCCAATTCCACTATCTCCGGCTCCCCGGCGGCATTCTCGATGACCGTTTCCCCTTTGGCCAGGGCGGCTGCCATCATGAGGTTCTCCGTTCCCGTCACCGTTGGAATGTCGAGGTAAATGTCTGCACCCCTTAACCCCTTCGTCTTGGCCTCAATGTAGCCATGTTTCAATTGAATTTCGGCCCCCATTTTCTCCAAGCCCTTCAAATGTAGGTTAATGGGCCGAGCTCCGATCGCACACCCTCCGGGGAGCGATATGGCAACCCTTTTCGCCCTGGTGATCAATGGACCCAGTACCAGAATTGAAGCCCTCATCGTCTTAACCAGCTTATAGGGAGCCTCATGCCCAACGAGCTCCGTGCCGTCGAGGAGATAATCGCCTCTTTGGTCCCGACTGATTTTTACCCCCAAATTTCTCAAGACCTCGCAGATGGTCCTAACGTCATTGAGATCCGGGACGCCGTGGAATCGATTTTCACCCTCGGCGAGCAGGCTCGCCGCAAAAATGGGCAACGTAGCATTCTTCGCCCCGCTGACCATCACTTCACCCACCAATCTCTCCCCACCCTGAATGACGACCTTATCCAAACCTCACCCCTCTCTCATCGCCTCCGCTCAGCCCTTTTCGCGCCCGAACAACCCTATCCGCGCCCGAGTGATCCTTCGCGATGGAAGGGGATTCGAAAAACCCCGCGTCCCGAATCATCTCGGCAATAGCATCCCCTTGTCTTTGCCCCAATTCCAGTATCAACCACCCGCCATCCTTGAGAAATGCCCTCACCCCCATGACTATTTTCCTGATGAATTGGAGTCCATCGGGGCCGCCATCCAGGGCGATTCTGGGTTCGAATTCCGCTATCTCCCTGGGTAGAGTTCCAATGTTTGAGCTCGGAATGTACGGCGGGTTGGAGACGATTAAATCAAAGGGGAACTTCGCCTCCTTGAGGGCCGAGAAAAGATCCCCCACCAAAAACCGGATGTTTCCCGACACGCCATGAATCTCAGCATTCTCTTTTGCAAGGACAATAGCCTCCCAGGAGACATCCTCTGCCAAGATAAAACACCCCTCCATCTCTTTCGCCAAGGCGATGGCGATTGCCCCGCTTCCCGTTCCTATCTCCATGAACCGGAGGGTCGGGCTTCTCGCCTCCCTGAATATCTTCAGGGCTTCCTCCACCACCAGTTCCGTCTCAGGCCTGGGGATGAAGACCTTGGAGGTCATCTTGAGGTCCAGCGACCAGAATTCCCGTCGTCCCAGGATATATTGGATCGGCTCCCCTCTGATTCTCTTATGTATCAAGGATTTATAGTGGGCGCATTGCTGCTGGGTCACCGCCCGATGGTGGGAAAGGTATAGCTCGACCCGATCCATCTTCAGGGCTTTTCTCAGGAGGAGCTCCGCATCCACCCTGGGGCTCTCGATACCCCCCTCCTTGAGAAGACGGCTTCCCCAATTGAATGCCCCCGAGATGGTCCGCTCGACTTCAGACATGATCGGAACGTATGTAACAGTGGGTTTGGGGGGGAATCTGAACGGCCTGGACCCTATAAATAGGCTATCTCTCCGCCTTTTGGCCCCGAAGGGTTTCCTCTTGGTAATGGGTATTGAGAGGGTCAATGAGCCCTTGGAGATGGCCCTCCAAAATCTCGTCCAGCTTATATAAGGTCAAACCGACTCGGTGATCGGTTACCCTTCCCCGGGGAAAATTATACGTTCTAATACGCTCGGATCGGTCGCCACTTCCCACGAGACTTCTCCTCTTCTCCGATCTTTCCTTATGCTGCTCCCTCTCAACCTTATCCAGGAGTTTGGCCCTTAAGACCTTCATCGCCTTTGCCTTATTCTTGTGCTGAGATTTCTCATCTTGACAGGTTGCCCCCACCCCAGTGGGGATATGCGTTATGCGAACCGCCGAGTCTGTTGTATTGACGCTCTGTCCTCCAGGGCCAGAAGAGCGAAAGACATCGATCCTTAAATCATCCGGATCAATCTGGACCTCAATCTCATCCGCTTCCGGTAGAACGGCTACCGTGACCGCCGAGGTATGTATCCTCCCCTGGGATTCCGTCTCTGGGACTCTCTGGACGCGATGTACACCGCTTTCGAACTTCAGCTTACCGTAGACCTTATCCCCTTCAATCGAGGCAATAATCTCCTTGAAGCCTCCCACCCCGGTGAAATTTCGACTGAGGATATCAACCCTCCATCCGTTCATCTCGGCAAATTTAGTATACATGCGAAACATATCGAATGCGAACAGGCCAGCCTCGTTCCCTCCGGTCCCCGCGCGAATTTCGAGCAGTATATTCTTCTCATCACTGGGATCTCTCGGTAACAGGGAACTCTTCAACTCATTCTCAACCCTTTCCTTCTCCCGCAAGAGGTAGTTGATTTCCTCCTTTGCCAACGTCCTGATCTCCTCGTCCTTTTCCGAAAGGAGGTTGCTATTCTCCTCGATCTCTGCTTCTAATCTCTTTGCTCTCCGATAAAGGTCAACGGTCTTTCCCAAGTCCGCGTGTTCTTTCGCGATCTTATGAAGCCTTTTCTGGTCCTTAATGATCTCTGGATCTCCCAACATCCGGTCCAATTCAGCAAAGCGCCGCTCGAATTCCTCAAGCATTTGTTGCATTATCCCCGCTCCATTTCAGTATCCATCCAATAGCTGTACATATATGGGGGTGGTCTCCCGGCTTCCCATAATAATGCCTTCTGGTAGGAAGCCCATGGCGAGTCATTGCGGAAGGGAGAGGGATTATACCCCCTTCTCCTTGGCCTTTGTGCGCTCTGTGCCCTGTTTTCCCTCCCGCGCCCCTGCATATTTCCTCTCAAACTTCTCGATCCTGCCCGCGGCATCGACCAACTTCTCCTTCCCCGTAAAGAAGGGGTTACACTGCGAACAGATCTCAACCCTGATTTTCTCCTTGGTGCTCATAGTCTCAAACTTAGCTCCGCACGCGCAGCTTATGGTGGTTTTAGCTACCTTCGGGTGAATCCCCTTCTTCATCCTCATCCTCCATATCGATTTGAAATGCCTGTTACTATATCACCTCGACCCATTATTTCAAGCCCTGCCGGCCACTGGCTGCTCTATTGATTCATGGCATCAAGGAATTCCCTGTTGCTCCGGGTATCCCTCATCTTCTCCTGCAGAAATTCCATGCTCTCCACCGTATTCATCGGCTGGAGCACCTTTCGCAAGAGATAAATCCTCTTCAGGTCGTTTTCCTCCAAGAGGAGTTCCTCCTTCCTGGTGCCCGAGCGTTGAATGTCGATGGCGGGAAAAACCCTCCGGTCGACCAATCGTCGATCGAGGGTAGTCTCCATATTGCCCGTCCCCTTGAACTCCTCAAAGATAACCTCGTCCATCCGGCTTCCCGTATCGACCAAAGCCGTTGCGATAATCGTCAAACTCCCCCCTTCCTCGATGTTTCTCGCCGCCCCGAAGAATCGCTTCGGCCGGTGAAGGGCATTGGAATCAACTCCGCCGGAGAGGACTTTTCCGCTGGGTGGTACAACGGCATTATGGGCCCTTGCTAATCTCGTAATGCTATCCAAGAGGATTACCACATCCTTATTGTGTTCTACCAATCTCTTTCCCTTTTCAATGACCATATCCGCCACCTGGACATGCCTTTGGGCCGTTTCATCGAACGTCGAACTGATCACCTCACCCTTAACCGACCGTTCCATATCCGTCACCTCTTCCGGCCGTTCGTCGATGAGCAGCACGATTAAAGTTATCTCCGGATGATTCTGCGTAATGCTGGTAGCGATACTCTGCAAAAGCATGGTCTTCCCGGCCCTCGGGGGCGAAACGATTAATCCCCTCTGCCCCTTCCCAATCGGGGTGAGCAAATCCATGATCCTGGCTGAAAGGTCCGCCGCCTGACCATCGATCTCCGATCTAATCCTCCCCTGCGGGTAGAGCGGAGTCAGGTTGTCGAAGATTATTTTCTCCCTCGCCACATCTGGATTTTCGAAGTTGACGGCTTCAACCTTGAGCATTGCAAAATATCTCTCCGTGTCCTTCGGCGGTCTAATCTGTCCCGATACCGTATCCCCCGTTCTCAGGTTAAATCGACGTATCTGGGAGGGCGAGATATAGATATCATCAGGACCGGGCAAATAGCTATAGTCGGGAGCCCGCAAGAAGCCGAATCCGTCGGGCAGAATCTCAAGAACCCCTTCCCCATAAATCAAGCCGTTTTTTGCAGTTTGAGCCTGCAAAATGGAAAAGATGAGCGCTTGCTTCACCATGCCGCTCGCACCCTCTACTTTAAGCTCTCTTGCGACCTCGGTGAGTTCTCCTATCTTCTTCTTTTTTAACTCATTTAAGTTCATCTGCTGCTCCTTTAACCCTCTCTTTCCCCGTTCCGGGTTGGGGTATGGGGCACATCGATGACGTGCCTCCCTCTACCCCTATGGCCTTCAATTCCCCA
>DAOVIU010000222.1 GCA_030673585.1 Pseudomonadota bacterium
CCGCTCGAACGGGCGTCCCGGTTGGCGCCGCATAATCGATGGCTAGATGGGGATGATATCCACCGAGGATCGGATGGCGCCTCCGTCGTCTGTATCCGGATGTAATCCTGGTGAATTTCAGGGGAGACCGGAGGAGGGATTTTTCCAGCGACCTCCCGGTTTGGTCATAGTAGCCCTCGAGTCCACCTGGGTCCTTGAAATAGAATCCACTGTATACCTGGGAGGCAGTATGATACGCAGCGGCGAGGACGTTCCCGTACCTGATGAACTGCCCATCCTTGTAGAGTTTTTCCACGAGGATTTTGAAGCGATCTCCTTTGCGGGGGTCATTGTGAAAATCGATCTCCCACGCGAAGATATCGCCGAAGGCCAGGGCCAGGTAGTCTTTTTCCCCCGTTTTCACCATGGCGTCGAAGAGGGTGGATTCTATCTCCCCTTCCACCTTCGCCAGATGCCGATCGAAGGTGATCTCTCTTTTCGATGCGACATGCCGTTCCCCATCTCTTCTGATCTCATAGATATCGGTTAGATTTGCCTCGTACGCAAATCTTTGCAACTGGCTCCTATCATCGAGGTAAACCCGAAAGGAGTCCCCGGGTTTGCAATCCCTAAAGTTGAAGATGGGCTTGAGATGAGTTGTGATGAGGGCAATCTGGTCTGGGGGAATTTCCCTGGCTTTCAGGGCCATATACAGGTTGCTTCCCTTTTCCATCCGTCCCTCTATGGTCCGTTCAGGGAAGCGCTCCTTTTTCAATGAGGTTTTCCTCTGAGGCGGAAGAGGCCCCTGGGCTGCTCTCGTCTCTTCAACGTACCCATGGAGGCCCTCTGCGATGGAGGAGGCAATCGTATCCAGGTATCTTCGGCTCTTGAGTCTTCTCTCCTCTGCCCGGTTGCTGATAAATGAGACTTCAACCAAGATCGCGGGCATTCTCGCACCCATGAGAACGTAAAAGGGAGCTTGTTTTATTCCCCTATCCAGGCGGCTATATTTCCCGTGGTTCAAATGGTTGTGCATGGACTCCTGGACATGGTGAGCCAATCGGCCGGATTCATTAACCTTCGCGTTCAACATGAGGTCATAGAGGATGATCTGTAGGTCAGTCAGTTTTTTGGTGGAAATGGCGTTTTCCCGAGCGGCCAATTCCATGGCATCTTCATCGGATGGGAAATTCAAGATGTAGGTCTCTATTCCCCTCGCCCCCCGTTTCCTGCTGGCATTGGCATGAATGGATACGAAGAGGTCGGCCTGTTTCGTATTCGCAATGGCGGTTCTTTCCTCCAATGGGAGATAGATATTCCTCTGCCTGGTCAGGAAGACTTCGTACCCCCGTTTTTTCAGCTGCTTCCTCAGCCTCTTAGCGATCTTCAACACCACGTCCTTTTCCCTAAGCCCACTGGGCCCGATAGCGCCGGGGTCGCGACCCCCATGGCCGGGGTCGAGGACGATCCTCCGTATGCCGGGTTTCGATGGTGGCAAGAGGGGCCGTTTTTCCTCTATGGCGGCAAGGGCTTTCGCCTCGGAGGAGGAGGTTCCAAAAATGTCGATGACAATGCGAAATGGGTCATTGAGGGGAAAGATCTTGAAGTCCCTGATACTCTCGATATCAAGGACAACCCGTACCGTATCGGGGCTGTTTTGTCCCGCCCTGGCCATTTTGAGGAGTCCATCGTAGATGGGAATGGGCTGTTTCAATCGAGGGGAGATCTTGGATGAATCGATATCGATATAGAGCCGTGGCGGCTTATTGATGGAGGGGTCTCTCCTTAAGAGGCGGTTCGTGTAGGGGACCTCGTCGTCCACATAGATAACGACCCGGGTATAATCGGGATTAGACCAGTACTTAATTTTCGTTACGGAGGAGGAGAGCCGTTTCACCTCCTTGGGCGGGGGTTTCGGTTTGTACTGATCCAGCTCCCTTAGCTTACCCCTTGCATCGGGCGCCATATCCCCCGTGGGGAATTGATCGACGACCTTTCGAAAGGCCTCGTAGGCCTTGGAGAATTCATTGCGCTTCACGTGAATTTCGCCGATCTTGAACTCGGCGTCGTCGGCCAGCGTGCTCGAGGGGTATCTCGTGACCAGGCGTTCGAAGGAGTACAGGGCTTCTTGCAGGTCGGATTTGAGGAAGGAGTAGCCGTAGAGGTCATGGTAGAGCATACCCACGGTGAATAAGGCATCGTCCGACCTGGGGCTGTTAGGATATTGAGTATATACGGTTTGAAACTCTTCAATACATTTTAACCAATAAGATCTGTACTTCTTCTTCGTCTCGGAGTTTTTGAGGGCGTAGTATGACCTTCTTGCTTTCCCGTACTGATCCTCATACCCCGATCCCCGTGCTGGGGGACTGGAGAAGAGCATGCCCAAGAGAATCAGCAATATGGTTGATGTACGGATGAACGGTTTCATAGTGTTCGGGAAATGCTTGCGAGAAGGGGCAGGGGTGGGAAAGATCCGCGCAAAGGAAAAAGACGACACGGTGGTCCAGAATTTGCTCCCTCGGATTTCCATTCTGGGCTCTTCCCGATCGCTTTTCTTTTTATTTACTACACATTATTCTATTATTCAACAAAAAATTTAAATTTCAAGAAGTTATATAATAAAAAAAATAAGAAAGATTAAACCTATCGCATTTCCCATTGATTTTAAACGACTTTTTAGTTTAAGTTTTCATTTTCCACACGCGAAATTGGGGACGGTATGGAGGAGGGCAGGGCATCCAATGTGGGGGCATTTCTGGAGGTACTTACTTGACAGGCGTTGGAGGATGTAATACCTAAATTCGGGGGTGCGGTCTTGTATGAATACTTTAGTCAAGGCGATTAAACTTCTCTTCCTTGAAACCAGGCCTCATTTTCTCCTGCTTTCGGTCGTTCTTTCGTGCGTGGGGACGAGCATCGCATGGTATGATGGCCATTTTGACCTCCTTTTCTTTATCTTGGCCTTCTTCGGGCTTCTCCTCATCCACACCAGTTGCAACGTGTTGAATGACTATTTCGATTATATGAGCGGCATTGATAGGGAGACCTTGAGAACACCCTTCAGCGGAGGGAGCGGTTTTCTCGCCTCCGGGGCCTTGGGGCCCAGATCCGTCTATACCCTGGGGATTGCGTGTTTTGGCATCGCCTCGGGAATTGGGCTGTTTTTCCTCAAGGTGAGGGGATGGACCCTTCTGCCGATCCTCGTGGTTGGCGGGGCGTCCGCCTATTTCTATTCAACCCATATGGCCCGATGGCTTCTAGGAGAATTCTTCGCTGGTCTCAACTTGGGCCTATTGGCGGTTTTGGGGACATATTTCGTGCAAAGCGGTTACTACTCATGGGGAGCCTTCGTTGGATCCCTTCCTTCGGGAATCCTGACCTATAATCTCCTCTTGATAAACGAGTTTCCCGACGTGGTCCCGGATAGGAAGTGGGGCAGGCGAAACCTCGTCATCTTCTTGGGAAAAAGGCGGGCGAGCGTCCTCTATCTCATCACCAGTGGGTTGGTTTATCTTTGCATTATTCTCGGGGTCGTATTGCAGCTGATGCCCATTGGGACGTTACTGGGTTTATTCACCATCCCCATAGCCTTTCAAGCTGTGAGGGGGGCCTTATCAAAACACGATGCAAACGGGGTAGATTTTCTCCCGGTAATGGGGTTGAACGTAACAGTGGTTCTCGCTACCCAGGCGTTGATAGCCTTGGGGTATGTGCTCTCACAACAGTTGTTTTAACGACCGGCCATTATGCCGTGAATCCGGGAGGGCTCAATCCATTGAGCGATTGGGCTTCCTCGGCCCGCCCCCAAACGCGTTTAGCCTTGAGCGGTATTCGCCTTTTCGTCGGGTATTGCTTTGAGGGCCCTTATCTTTCTCCACCGATAGATGAGATTGAGCGGGCCAAGGAGCACATAGGCGGAGCAGAAGAGGAACAACATGATCTCGGGTTCGGCTACGATCACCACGATGGAGGATACCACGAATACCAGAACACTGAACGGTTTGCGCTTGATCAGTCCAAGCTCTTTGAAACTGGGATATCGGATGTTGCTGACCATTAAGAAGCTCAG
>DAOVIU010000247.1 GCA_030673585.1 Pseudomonadota bacterium
AAGTCCTTAGCCTATAGTTTCCATCCTGATCCCTGTCGAAGATTGCCCCGAAGGTTTCAAGTCTTGGAATAAATCTGAGGGACTCCCTGCACAGTATTTCCACGAGCCGCTGGTCGTTGAGGAATCCCCCACTGTACATGGTATCCTCGAAGTGAACCTTCCAGCTATCCTCGGGATGGAGATGGCCAACGGCCATACCTCCATGGGCGTTGGGTGTACATCCGCTTTTTCCGAGTTGACCCTTATCCGCCATGGCCACCCTGGCCTTGTTCTCCCGTGAGCTGATGGCTGCAAAAGCAGCCGCCCCGCCGCCACCCACCACCAGAACATCACAATCCACTATCTCCTTTAGCCAATGCTCCATCACCGACCTCTCATCACCGTTTTAATAACCTCCTCCAATTCATCCTCGGAGGCAAACCCTTTTTTCTCGATCACCCCTTTGAGGTTCTCTATGACCCGATCCAAATCCCCTTGGTCGAAGCTGTAACCCATGGCCTCCATCTTGCTCCCGATGGCCCCCGAAAGCTGACGGCTCAGTGCCGTTGAGCCGAACTCAAGAATCCTCTTCTGTCCCATGGCCTCCGCCCGAATATTTTCCCAGGTAAACCACTCTCCCTTGATAATGTCGACGATATGCGAATCGGTCGCATGGTTATACTGATTCACGCCTACCAGGGCCTTATTGGGAGCAATGGGAACACCATAGACTTCCTCCACGAGTTTGCTCAGGGGATAGAGTCCCTCAATCTTAATCCCCGTATCCACACCATAAAGAACGGTGAGGGCCGCGACGACCTCTTCCAAAGCTGCATTTCCAGCCCTATCGCCCAAGCCGTTGACGACGCAATCGACCACCTCGGCCCCGGCCTTCACTGCCTCGAGGGTGCTGGCTGTAGCCAGGCCGTAGTCGTCGTGGCAGTGTACGGCCACCTGGCCGTGGGTCGTATCCCGGGACAGACGGGTTAAAAAGCGGATGGCCTCGGGCGTCGCGCAACCCGGACCATCGTACACGTAGTAACGATCGACCCCAGCCTCTCCCGCAGCGACGCAGCAGTCCACAACCAGTTGGAGCTGGTTTCGAGCGGGATCAGCCAAACCAAATCCAACCCTCAGGCCATGATCCTTGGCAAAGGTGATGACCTCGTGAATCCTTTTTGGAAATTCCCTCTTATTTAACCAGGATTTCCCGGCAATTCGGCACTCGGAGACATAGCCCACAAAGCTGATCATGTCGGCACCGCTCTTGGCCACTTCCTCGGTTTCCCTCTTCCACTCGTCCTCTTTGGAGTAAGCCCGGGCATGAGAGCAGAGCCATAGGTTGATCCCCTCGGCCTTGAGCGCCCGGGTAAACTCGAAATGTTCTCTCGTCGAGCCAGCGTACCCCACCTCTATCTCCCTGATCCCGATCTCCTCCAGGGCCCGAGCAATGCGGAGCTTCTTCTCCAACGTGAGATAAACACCCGGCGTCTCCTCCCCCTCGCGAAGCGTTTCATCCTTGATGATCACCTTATCAGGCATCCCATGGGGCCTCACAACGTTAAGGAGATTCAGTCGACCCACGTACCACCGGTTCATGGGGTCAAAGAGCATTTCCTTATCCAATTCCTCACGGTTTAACTTCTCCACGTTTCGTTCCCCCATCTACTTCTCCGCGAACTCCAGGCCCTCAATCCCCAATTTTCGATAAATCTCGGGTATTCGGGAATTGACCCGGTCGTTGATCTCGTCGAAAAGACAGTTCCCCTTGGTATCGGCCTCCACCACGAGGGGCCCGAAGTCCTTTACGCGAAGCAGCCAGGTCGCCTCGGGACGCCCGAGCTCAAGCCAGTGGACGCCCTCGATCAATTCTACCTTGGTTGCGTAAGCACCTGAAAAAGCGCCCGTCCTGGCCATATGGACGCAGCCAAATTCCTTGAGGGCTTCCCTTGTCTCCTTCCCAACCTTTCCCTTACCAATGATGGCTCTTAAACCAAGCCTCCGGATGGCCTCCGGTTCCCACTTATTAAATCGGATACTCGTCGTTACACTGATAGCGCGAACGTTCCAGCCATCTCCCACTTGCTCCATGATGGGGCCGCTGTGAATCATCACCTGATACTTCTTTGAATCAAAGGGGGGTATGTGTCCCTCGTCGATAAAGTGAATGTGGAATTGAGAGCGACAGGTGAAGAGATGGCCGGTGAGGGTCACCAGATCTCCAACCCTCAATTTCTCCACATCTTCCCTCGAGAGGGGGGTCTTCAGATTGATGGGGGTCATGATGATGCCTCCTTATCTCTCTTGAACCACTCGGGCCACTCGCGTTCCTCAGCCCGTCCGTCCGGATAGACACGGATGGTGGCAACGCGCGCCGCTGGACACTGAACTGATACGGCGGCTGAGAAGCCTGCCAGATGGCCCATGGCATATTCGATATGGACATCAAGGGCCGTCGCCTTTCCGCCCATTCCAAGGGGGCCAACTCCCGTCATATTGAGGGCGTCTAACAACTCCAACTCGAGCTTGGCCAAGCTCTCCTCAGGATGCCTATCCCCGATCTTACGAAGGACAGCAGCCTCCTTGGCCAGTTTCATGGCCAGATCCGATGTTCCCCCTATACCCACGCCGACTATGTTGGGAGGGCATGTCCCCCCCGTTTTATTGCCGTGGACAATGAGGCTATCGAAGACGAATTTCTTGATCCCTGGAATTCCATCCGCATGGAGCAGCACCCGAAAGGATGGGCCGAACACCTCCGTTCCGCCACCCTTGGGAATCGAGGTCAATTCCATGAAATCGATATTGTGATCGAATTTGTAAACGATGTGAGGCATATAGGCCCCGACATTCGTCCCGGGATTCTCACGGGTAAAGGGGTTGATCATAGTGGGTCGGATCCGCGCATCCTCGGTAGCCTTGCGGACGGCCTCCTCGATGGCCCTAGCCAAGGTTGGAATACCATCTTTTATGAAGAGCTTGGGGCCCATTCGGACGAAGAATACGGGAAAGCCCGTGTCTCCGCAGAGGGGAATCATCTTTTCCTTGGAGAGTTTCATGTGATGAACGGTCGTCTGCATCTGGACCTTGGCAAGGGGTTCTGTTTCCCCTTGGTATACTGATTCCAGGGCGTTCATTACATTCTCAGGCAGGATGCAGACCGCTTTGGAGATCAAATCATACATGAGGGGAACGAAGAATTTGCTATCAAGCATGGCTGCTTCTCCTATGGGTTAGCGTGAATGTAAGACATGTTTCCTGTGGAGTAACTCGGAATAAGAGCCGTTGCCTTGATAAGGTTACTCCACTGTCGAAGGAGCAAATGGTATGCCAGATCGAAAAGCATTCCTGAATGTACATAAGATATTGTTTTTATTAAATTTGTTTTCCTTGAGAATCTAAGGTAAAGAGGGAGGACTTTCAATATGAAACAATATGTTTCATCATTGATCGGGCTCTATCCGCTTCAACCGCCTCCACAGGGTGGTTCTGCTGATTCCGAGTTTTTTCGCGGCCTCCCCTTTTGTGTAACGGCCCCCCGCAACCACGACCTTGAGGTCGCTCTCCCGGGAGGAAACGGAAGCGTAATCTCTCTCAGCGAGAACCCTTTCCGTCTCGAGAAATTCCTCGAAGAGGGTGTTCAGGACCACCTCAAGCTGGCCTCGGGTGGGTTTTTCGACCATCAGGACAAGCCTCTCGGTGAAGTTTTCCAGCTCTCGGATATTGCCTGGCCATGAATACTCGCTAAACCTCTTCAGTAGTCTCTCCGGTAGGGGTCCGAGTTTCCTTCCATACTTCTTGGCGTGGAAATCGAAAAGGCT
>DAOVIU010000218.1 GCA_030673585.1 Pseudomonadota bacterium
AGAGGGAAAGCCTTATTGCCACCCTGCCTATAGGGTATGGGGATGGTTACAACCGACGCCTTTCCAACGGAGGAGAGGCTCTCCTAAGGGCCAAGCGAGTCCCCGTAATTGGCAGAATCTGTATGGACCTGACAATGGTTGATGCGACGGACGTGGAAGGTGTGTCCCTGGGAGACGAGGTGGTCTTGATGGGGAGGCAGGGAGCGGACGAAATAACGGCTGAGGAAATAGCGGAAAAGATCGGGACTATCTCCTATGAGGTCCTCTGCATGGTTGGGAAAAGGGTTCCACGGGTGTATCTGCGATGTGGGAAAACCGTAGCAGGGGAAGTCTATGTGAGAAGCGAGATGGGGCAACATTCCTGATGAAGTCGGCAATCGATTATATGGGGGCTCAATTCATCCGCTTTTTACAAGAATCCGGAAGAATCGCTATTCTCTTCGGGCAGACCAGTGTTTTAGTATTTCGGCGCCCGTTCCATCTGCGCCAGGCACTCAGCCAGATGGAGGAGATCGGGGTGCGCTCAATTCCCGTGGTGGTTATCACCGCCGCCTTTACGGGAATGGTACTGGCCCTGCAGAGTTTCACGGGGTTCAAACGGTTTAACGCGGAGACGCTGGTCGGGACGGTGGTTGCCCTATCGGTGACCAGGGAACTGGGGCCGGTTCTGACGGGGTTGATGGTATCGGGACGGGTTGGATCGGCGATGGCCGCGGAATTGGGAACTATGCGCGTGACTGAGCAGATAGATGCCCTCTATACCTTGGCCACCAATCCCATCAAATACCTGGTCGTGCCACGGTTTCTGGCCTCAGTAATCATGGTTCCCATTCTGGTTATATTCGCTGATATTATCGGAATCATGGGCGGATACTTCGTGAGCGTGAGGATGCTGGGTACCAATCCGACCATATATGTGAGGAGGACGTGGGATTATCTGGAGCTGAACGACATTTATAGCGGGCTTCTGAAGGCCTGCGTTTTCGGAATGATCATGGCTACCATCAGCTGTTACCAGGGTTTTTATACAGAAGGGGGAGCTGAGGGCGTGGGAAAGGCGACGACAAAGGCCGTTGTTCTTTCCTCTCTGCTGATCCTGATCTCCAACTACTTCATAACGGCCCTTTTATTTTAAACCCCTGGACTTTTACCATCAAGGGATTTATGGTCGAGGATATTTCGGTCAAGATTGAAGTGGTGGATCTTCATAAATCCTTCGACGACAACGGCGTCCTCAGAGGAGTGAATCTGGCGGTAAGCAAGGGCGAAAGCATGGTGGTGATCGGGGGCAGCGGGGTGGGAAAGAGCGTCCTCATAAAGTGCATTATAGGGCTCATTCAACCTGATAGGGGAAGCATACGTGTCGACGGACAAGAGATCACATCCCTAAGCGAGAAGTCCCTCAATGAGATCAGGAAGAAGTTCGGCATGCTCTTTCAGGCTGGTGCCCTGTTTGATTCCCTGCCCGTTTGGGAAAATGTTGGGTTCGGCTTGAAGCAGCATACAGGCCTGAATGACAAGGAGATAAAGGCCATCGCCGTTGAGAAGTTAAGGCTCTTGGGATTGAGGAATGTTGAAGACCTGATGCCCTCGGAGTTGAGCGGAGGGATGAGGAAAAGGGTGAGCCTGGCGAGGGCCATTGCCATGGAACCGGAAATACTGCTTTACGATGAGCCCACGACGGGCCTCGATCCCATCATGGCCGATGCCATCAATGATTTGATCGTTCAGATGCGGAAGAAGCTCGAAGTTACCTCCATCGCCATTACCCACGATATGGTCAGTGCTTACAAGATCGCCGATCGAATCGCCATGCTCTATGAGGGGGAGATTATTGAAGTCGGAACTCCACAACAGATCGGGGAGTCGAGCAATGCGGTAGTCCAACAATTCATTCAAGGAAAGGCGGAAGGACCGATCAGGGTAAGGTGATGACCTTCTAGGGAGGTTGGAATGAAAAAGATGGGGACGGAAACCAAAGTCGGGATCTTTGTGTTGTTGGGTATCATCGTTTTGGTCTTCATGACGGTAACCGTGGGAAAGTTTCACCTGGGAAAGGAGGCGGGTTACAGGGTTTATGTTCTCTTTGATTCCGCTGCGGGGGTGGACCGGAACTCCCCCGTACGGATAGCCGGCGTCCATGTTGGCACGGTGGAGAGGATTTCCCTGGAACGCGGAAAGGCCAAGGTCGTCCTTCGAATCCCTCCTGCTGTCCAGATTTATGAAGATGCGATGGCCTATTTGAGGTCGGAGGGGTTATTGGGGGAGAAGTATATCGAGATATCCCCAGGGTCGTCGGATAAGCGGAGATTAGGGGAGGAGGAGTTCATACGGCAGGGGGCCCCGCCTGTCAGCCTTGAACAGGTCCTGTCTCGCCTCAGCGGTATCGGGGAGGGTTTTGAAGGCGTCCTAAAACCCCTCGGTCAAATCCTGAGGGAAATTGAGCCTGAAAAGGTGGGACATGTTGTATCAAATTTCGAGGCTTTTTCCCGAGACTTGCCACCCCTGGTAGCCGATGCAAGGGAAACCCTGGGAAATTTTAAGAACATCACCGCCAAGTTGGAGCGAGGAGAGGGGACCCTTGGCAAGCTCATCAATGACGAGGAGGCCTACCGGGACATCAAGAAGACGCTCGTGGCCGTGAGGGATGTGGCCGGGAAGCTTCAGCGGGGGGAAGGGACCCTTGGTAAGCTCATCAATGATGACGAGGCTTATGAGGACGTCAGGAGGACGCTGGTGGCCCTGAGGGATGTGGCCGAGAAGCTTCAGCGGGGGGAAGGGACCCTTGGCAAGCTCATCAATGATGACGAGGTTTACCAGGATGCCAGGGCTACCCTGGCCAACCTGAGACATCTCTCGGAGAAGCTGGAAAGCGGGGACGGGCTTTTGGGGAAGCTGATAATGGACGATCAACTGGGCCAGGAGGTGGAAAAGACCATGAAGAGAGTCCAAGAGGCCGCGGAGGGGGTGCGGGAGCAAAGCCCGGTGACGGCGTTGGCAATCCTCCTGGGCTTGATTTTCTAGGGGTGGTCCTCGAAAGGATGAAAGGAGAAGCCGGGAGCAGGTGAAGCATCGTGCAGAAGGAGTGGAGAGGAGGAATTTCATTCTCGCGGGTATCGTCCTCTTTTTCGTCCTTTCGGCCCCCAGCGCTGGCTTCTGCACCGAGGAGAAGGGTTTCTCCCTTAACCTGTGGCCTTTGTTTACGTATCGGAGCGACCCGGAAGGTGTCAGGAGTAAGCTGAGCATATTGGGCCCGTTGATTTATCGGAGGAAAGGGTCCGAAGAAGGGGAACTTGCCCTTCGTCCCTTGTTTTATTGGATAAAAGATGGTAAAGAGAATTCCCTGATCGTTGAATATCTCTACCCTCTTGGTAAATTCAAGAGGGTAGATGGGTATACCAGAAACTACATCGTACCCTTTCACACAGCAAGAGACGAGCAATGGGAAGAGAGGAGGGAGAGTTATTTTTCCCTCTTTCTCTACTTTCATGGGCAAGCGGAGGGGGGCGAACGATACTGGGGGGTATTTCCCCTCTACGGGCATCTGGTGGATCGATTTGGCCGGGACCGAATCCGTTTCTACCTCTGGCCCATCTATTCGGATGTGAGTGACGAAGGGGCCTATACCTGGACTTTCCCATGGCCTATTCTCTCGAGAACGAGGGGTGGGGGGAAGAAGGCATTTCGCGTCTGGCCCCTGTGGGGCTATAAGGAAGAGGAACACATTTCCAGAACCGATTTTGTCCTCTGGCCGTTTTTCACCAGGAGAGTAGGGGATCTGGATACAGACGATCCCGAAAGGGAGTACTTTTTGTTCCCGCTCTATCGGGGTGTTCGGTCCAAAAGGGCGAGGCAAGTGGCGATATTGTGGCCGTTCTTTCGCTATGCCGTTGATGAGCGATATGGATATAAGCGGTGGGACGCGCCGTGGCCGTTCATTTCATTTAGCCGGGCGGAAAAGATGAGAAGGGTGATGCTCTTCCCCCTCTACCATAGCAAAGAGGCGCCCGGCGATCGGACCCGCTGGATCTTGTGGCCCCTCTATCAATCTTGGGACGACCAATTC
>DAOVIU010000292.1 GCA_030673585.1 Pseudomonadota bacterium
CCCAACCCCCCCGTGGTGGGATCGACGATGATCTGTTCGTCGGGGACACCCAGGTTTCCCATTAGGATATTGAGTTGCTTGGCCAGATTGATGTCGATGGGGGTCGATGCAATGGCCGTATGCTTGTATCCGATGGCCCCAGCGCCAACGATCTTGTAATTCCCCTCCACTACCGGTCCGACGACTAGATTCTCCCCTTCGCAGACCTCCGAGACCTTTCTCAAAACCTCGGCGTCTTTATCGTCGTTGTCACAACCCCAAATGATAACCGGTACATTCACGGCCTCGAGGACCTTTTTGGCAGTCTCCGCCGCCTCTTCGGCAGGCCGGTTGAGGCCATTGGGATCGGTGCTGCGCAGTTGAAGGGCGATCATATCGGCCTTGTACTCCTCGGCGCACTTTTTGGCCCAGGCCACGGGATCGTCGGTAACCCCCTTGAAGGGTTCCAGGGCCGCATCCGCCCAATCCTCCGGCGCCATGTCGTAAACCTCCATGGCTATTTTCGGCTTGTGGGGCATCTCCCCCTCGAAGAGGTGAAAGGGATAGGAGGTTTCCCCTCCAACGGTGACCGCCTTATCACCCTTCCCCAAAGTGATCTCCTTGATCTTTCCCGTATATTGGATCTTTGGTATCTCAAAAGCCACGTCTTACACCTCCCTCATCGTAGAAGATTAAGCGGGGGTCTTCCTCTTTTCACTTCCAAACCACTCATCGTTGAACCAATATCGTTCCCCCGTCTTGAGGTAGTCCAGCTTCTCCTCCCTCTTTCTCAACTTCTGCCGCCAATTCTCGGGTTTATCGGGTTGCCCCTTTTCAAAGGTGGGCCCCAAAACTTTCACCTTCTTCCCATCGAAGGAAGCCTTCTCCTCGTATTGATATTCCCCTTCGGTTCCTTCCCTTTTTCCAGGGGTCTTCTTCTCCTTCTTGGCCACTTCTCTTCCTCCTTTCTATGCAATACCCGCTGCCAATTTGGCAGCCTTGACGGTATTCATCATCAGCATTGTGATGGTCATCGGGCCCACGCCGCCGGGAACTGGGGTTATGGCGCTCGCCTTCTCCTTCACGCCCTCGAAATCCACATCCCCGCACAGGATGGCCTTCCCCTCGGGGGTCTTTCCAATGCGATTAACCCCCACATCGATGACCACGGCCCCTTCCCTCACCATATCAGCGGTTATGGCCTTGGGCTTCCCCGCGGCGACGATCAGGATATCCGCCCTTTTCGTATAAGAGGCCATCTCCCTGGTTCGGGTATGGCATACCGTGACCGTTGCGTTGGCCCCTTCCCTCTTCTGCAAGAGGATATTGGCAATGGGCTTGCCCACGATATTGCTCCGGCCCACCACCACCACATCGGCTCCCTCTATTTTCGTCCCCGAGCGGATCAGGAGCTGTTGAATTCCCGCGGGGGTACAGGGCAGATAATTGGGTTCCCCGATCATGAGCTTCCCCACGTTCACCGGATGAAAGCCATCTACATCCTTTCGGGGATCGATGGCATAAAGGATCTTGCCCTCATTTATGTGTTTGGGCAATGGGAGCTGCACGAGGATGCCGTGGATTTTGGGAGCGCTGTTGTATTGATCAATCAGTTTTAAGAGCTCATCCTCCGCCATATCCGCGGGCTGATTGTCCTGTTTGGAGTAGAAACCCAGTTCATGGGAGGTCCTCTGCTTGGCCGTTACATAACTGACGGAGGCCGGGTCCTCTCCAACCAAGATGGTAACCAATCCCGGTACTAGGTTATGCCTCTCCTTCAAGTCCGCTACCTCCTGCTTCAGCTCCTCCCGAATCTCCTTGGCTACCTCACTCCCACTTATGATCTTTGCCGTCATCTCTTCCCTCCCCGTTGTATCCTATTGAATTAGATGATCGAATATCTCCCGGGCCGACCGAACCGCTGGAGAATCGGCCGGAAGCCCGAAGGTGGGCTTCCCCTCCACATCGAATTGAAATACCGTCTCGTCCGCGGGAATGGTCCCGACTAATTCCAAACTAAACGCCTCGGCCTGCCCGGCAATTGCGGGGTCCAGATCCCCCGGGGCTCGGTTGACGATGAGCACGGTTCGATCGATGTCCAAATTGAGTTCGAGGACTAGATCACGGATGCGGCCCGCCGTACTCACCCCTCGTCTACTGGGGTCCGATATGATGATCAAGAGGTTCACATTTTGTGTCGTGAGCCGACTGAGGTGTTCCATTCCCGCCTCGTTGTCGATGACCACATAGCGGTAATTGTCCGAAAGGATATCGATATACTTCCTGGCCAGGGTATTTGCGGCGCAATAGCACCCGGGCCCCTCGGGTCGCCCCATGACGAGCAGGTCATATCCATTCGCCTCGATGAGGGCCTCATTGACCTTGTATTCGAACCAAATCTCCTTGGTCATCCCGGTGGGGGCATCCTTTTTCATCAATTCCCGTGCTTCCCCTATGGTCGATTTCACCTCTACCCCCAGGACATCATTCAGATTGGAATTGGAATCCGCATCGACTGCCAATATGGGTTTCTCCTCTTTATCCAAAAGATATTTAATGAGCATCCCACACAAGGTGGTCTTCCCGGTCCCTCCCTTGCCTGAAACCGCGATGGTGTAAGTCAAATCTCTCCCCTCTACGACGCATAGGCGGCCTTCGCCTTTTGATATTCATGGAGCCTCCCCGAAACCCCCGGAAAGGCGGAAGCATCGGTATGGGGCAGGAACATCGCTGCCACGAATTCGCTCATAAAGGATGGGTTATTGCTCAACTCGAGATTGGTCATCATATGAGCAATCCGCTCCGTTTCCCCCAGCAGGTCCTTCGAAAAGGAGAGGAGCCGAGCCCCCAGGAGCGACCCATTTCCCACGAAGAGGTACTTCCGGGTCTCCATTTCGGGCAGGAGGCCGATGAAGATGGCCTTATCCAGATCTATGTAATGGCCGAACCCCCCTGCGATGATGAATTGATCCACGTCCTGAAATCCCACCCCCACGCTATCCAGGAGAATTTTACACCCCGCGTATATCGCGGCCTTTGTCCGGATGAGGCTTTCGATATCGATCTCCGTCAGGACGATATCCTCCTTGATCCCCGCCTCCTCCTTCCAGGCTAGGACGTATTCGTATCCGTCCCCTCCCTCCCTCACCCTCTCGGTGCCCAGATCCCGATTGAATTTCCCATTCTGGTCGATGATGCCCCCCTGAAAGAGCTCAGCCACGGTGTCGATGAGCCCCGAACCGCAGATTCCAATGGGTTTTGCTCTTCCGATGGTTAGGAGCATGGGCTCAAGGGTATTCGGGTTGATGCTCACCCGCTC
>DAOVIU010000246.1 GCA_030673585.1 Pseudomonadota bacterium
ACGTCGATAACGCTCCGTCTCACCTTCACAAATGGGAGGCCCGCATCCAAAAGCCCCTTGGCGGTTCTCATGCCGATGAGATCTTGAGAGGTATAGTATTTCCTCACCCCAATTCTGACGCCGGGAGTCAAAAATCCAATCTTATCCCAATACCGGATTCTCCCTGCCTTGAACCCGAATAGCCTCCCTATATCTCGAACGGAGTACAGATTCTCCATTGTCCTGACAAGCCATGACGTTCGAAGTGCGTCTTGGACCCCCCCCTCTTAATCTATCACGTCCGTTTGCCCAGTCAAGGGAACTCCAAGCCTGGGTCCCCTAAGCTCTTCAGCAATACCCTTTTCCTGAAACGTAATCCGCTGGACGATTTTGAAAGCCTTCGGGTAAACACCGTGCTCGATATCCTCAATTGACTCAAAATGTAGTATAGTTAGTTCATCAGGGGATGCGATGCTTTTCCCTGAATGCTGGGCCGACTGTGGGATTCCTCAGTTGGTCCGGCCAATGCTGGCCAACGGCAAAGGCAACGGAGGGAGGGGAAGATGAAAATGGATTTGATTAAGAGGATTCTGGTAGTCGGGGCGGGGACCATGGGACATTCCCTTGCTCAGACGTTCGCACAAGGAGGCTATTCGGTAGCCCTCGTCGACGCCAAGGGGGAAATACTGGATAGGGCTATAGGCCTCATCGCTTCCAATTTGAGGACCCTCGAGGATCTGAAGCTCCTGGGTAAGCGAGAAGGAAGGAAGATTATTGAGAGGATCCATCCCCTCACATCGTTGGAGGAAGGCGCCCGGGATGCGGACTTGGCAATCGAGGCCATCTTCGAAGAACCGGGAGCAAAGGAGGAACTGTTCGGGCGATTGGAAAGGTTCTGTCCGCCCAGGACCATCCTCGCCAGCAACACCTCGTACCTGAATATTTTCGAGTTCAAGACGCTCAAAAGGCTCGAGAAGATTATCATCACCCACTGGTATGCCCCACCTCATATCATTCCCCTCGTGGAAGTGGTGAAAGGACCCCGAACATCGCGGGAAACCGTGGAAACCATGAAGAACCTCCTGGTGAAGCTTGGCAAAAAACCCGTCGTCGTGGATAGGTATATCCCGGGATTCATCGTCAATCGATTGCAACGTGCCTTGGCCAGGGAGATCTTCCACCTGTTGGACAACGGGTATGCCACTGCGGAGGATATCGACACCGCCGCCAAGGCCAGTCTGGGCGTTCGAATTCCCATTCTCGGGGTAGTGCAACGGTATGATTTTGCCGGCATCGATCTGGTCTACCAGTTCATGAAGAACCCATCCATCCATTTGGTATCCGAGGATAAAATCCCCGAGACGGTCAAGGGGCTCGTCGATCGCGGTCACTTGGGCGTGAAATCCGGAAAGGGTTTTTACGACTACTCGGGCAAAACAGTAGAGGAGATCATGCGGGATCGGGATATAAAGCTCATCCAATTGAAGAATTACTTGGAGGCCATCTGAGAACCCTAACCCACCTCATTCTGTGTCAATTTTTGTCAAGAATTGAAAATATTTCAGAAAATTTCACACCCGCCTTTCCACCTCCATCCGCCATCCCCTTATATGACAGACTCTCCTAAGGATCCTCCATTGGAATACAATTTGCTTGGACCTTACAATCTGCAAGGCGAATGCAGAAGCAAGACTGGAAAACTCTGAGCGCGAAGGTATCGCGTAGTTGGGTGAGAATTTGAATCGACCGCATGACTGCAGCACTGCAGAACCGCGAGCCCAGCGTCTGATGGGCGGGAAGCGACTTTTTCAAGGATCTCGTACCATTTGTTAGGTACTGCCCCATACGAGGAACAAGAGGCTTGAAATGGAGAAAGTTGTTCGGTTTACGCTTTTTTCCATCCTTGGCGCATTGGTCATTTTTGTTATCCTCTCCTTCCATAACGTCCATCCGCTCCCTACGAAAATAGAGCGTATTAGAATCATCACCCATCGATCACCCTTAACATACCGATTACCCAAGGAAATAACGTTTTGCGGGGAGAGAATTCCCCAGGAGAAGAGGACCGTTTGGGAACGACTGGACAAGGAGTTCTTGCTCGCCATTGGAAATACCCCCCAGGTCTTGCTTTGGCTCAAGCGATCTAATCGATATTTTCCCTACATCGAGAAAAGAATAGGTGAGGAGGGATTACCCGAGGATCTCAAGTATCTGGCCGTGATCGAAAGTGATCTCATACAGGATGTTCGCTCCCCCGTTGGGGCGGCCGGTCCCTGGCAATTCATGAAATCCACGGCCAAAATAATGGGGCTTCGCGTCGATGGGGTGATCGACGAACGTTACGATTTTCACAGGTCGACTGATGCGGCGATCAAGTACCTTAATAAGTTGAATCGTTCCTTCGATAGTTGGATACTGAGCGTAGCGGCATATAACCTCGGAATGACTCGAATCCAGTCGGAGATGAAGAGGCAGAGAATCGATAACTACTACTACCTTGAACTTCCCGAGGAGACGGAACGATACGTGTTTCGGGCCATCGGAGCAAAGCTGATCCTCTCTAAACCCGAAAAATTCGGATTTTTCTTGGAACAGGATCAGTATTACGACCCAATTCCGCACGATATCGTCGACCTCAAAATCAGAAGAACTACATCCCTAAAAGCCATTGCCCACGCCTCTCAAACCTATCTCAAGGTCATCAAGGAATTCAACCCCCAAATCCGAAAGCTCTACCTCCCTCGTGGTCGCTACCGGATCAGAGTCCCCAAAGGGAAAAAGGATATCTTTGAGGAAAATTTCGGGAAATCGGTCCGGGCCGTTTATGTGGTCAGGAAAGGCGACAACCTCACCAAGATCGCGAGGCGACATAATATGAGCGTCTCTCAGCTCAGGAGATTGAACGGAATGCAAATGGTGGAAATCATCTATCCCGGACAAACGCTTATCATTGAGCAGGGGATATAAATATCCCTCGGAAAACACTTGGGCCCTACAGGGCGCCTACCCTTCCTTGATGTTGGCTACCTCTGCCTCCGCTATCCTGACCAAATCCGTTGACGAAACGGCGAAGACGGCGTTGGGAGTTCCCGCAGCAGCATAGATCACGGTGAAGCTCAGGAGATCCTCATCGACGAGGGTCCTCAGCCTTTCTCTGTGTCCCACGGGGGGAATACCCCCTATGGAAAAACCCGTAGTTCTCCTGACGGTCTCCGCATCCGCCCTGATGATCTTCTCGCCGAGAAGTCGATGGAGCTTTCCCACATCCACCCGATTTGCCCCCGAAGCGATGACCAAAACTGGCTCATTTCCCGCCATGAAGACCAGCGATTTGGCAATTTGGCCCACCGTAGTCCCAATGGCCGCAGCGGCCTCTGCAGCAGTCCGGGTGCTTTCCGAGAACTCCATCACTTCCGCCGCCAATCCCATGGACTTCAACGCCTGCTGAACCTTGTTCACCGATAGCTTCAAGCTCACCCTCCCCATCCCCCTTTTCAGCCCAATCCGAGATCCATCATCTTCCGCGTGGCCTTCAATCCTGTTCCCGTGAGGGGAATGACGATAGTCTCCCCGGGAGAGGCCCCTCTTAAGTACCTCTTGGCCCCAGCAATGGCAACGGCCGAGGTGGGTTCGATATAGTACCCAATCCTCCCCATCATCCTGAGCGATTCCAGAATATGGGATTCACGTATGGACATGATGTCCCCTTTTGATTCGCTAATTGCATCAATGATCTCCTTCATTATCATACACTATGATGTATGACTTAATAGTACTTAATAGTTGCTATGGTGTATGAAACATGCCCAAATCATTAATAATTCACAA
>DAOVIU010000256.1 GCA_030673585.1 Pseudomonadota bacterium
GAGGAGATCGATGCCCCGGTCATCAAGCTGGTAAACGGGATTCTGATCAACGCCATTAAAATAGGGGCGAGCGATATACACTTCGAACCCTACGAGAGAACATTCCGGGTTCGATATCGTGTGGACGGGGTCCTGAGGAAGGCACTGGGCCTGCCCATTAAGATAAAGAATGCCACCGTCTCCCGACTGAAGATCATGTCCAAGCTGGATATCGCCGAAAAGAGGCTTCCCCAGGATGGGCGTATTAAGTTGAGATTGGGAAAGCGGGAAATGGATTTCCGGGTTTCCGTCCTGCCTATCCTCTTCGGGGAAAAGGTCGTCCTTCGTCTCCTCGACAAATCGGCCCTCCAGTTGGACATGACCAAATTGGGTTTTGAGGAAAAGTCCCTTGAACAATTTAGCGATGCTGTCCATAAACCCGTGGGCATGGTGTTGGTGACCGGCCCAACGGGGAGCGGAAAAACGACCACCCTTTACTCCGCCCTGTCGGAATTGAATAAGGAAGCCGACAATATCATTACTGCCGAAGACCCCATCGAGTTTAACTTCATGGGGATCAATCAAGTGCAGATGCACGAGGAAATTGGCCTGACCTTCGCCTCGTCGCTACGCTCCTTCCTACGACAAGACCCCGATATCATCATGGTGGGCGAGATTCGAGACTTCGAAACGGCCCAGATCGCCATCCAAGCGGCCCTTACAGGACATCTCGTCATGAGCACCGTTCACACCAACGACGCTTCTGGAACCATCACCAGGCTTATCGATATGGGAATTGAACCCTTCCTCATCACGTCAGCCGTCCTGCTCATATTGGCCCAGCGGTTGGTGAGGAAAGTGTGCATGGAATGCAGGGAACCCATCCAAGCCAATCCAAAGCTGCTTATGGGGCTGGGGGTCCTACGAGAGCAGATCAACGATTTTACCGTTTATAAGGGGAAGGGATGCTCCATATGCAGCAACACCGGCTATAAGGGCAGGATAGGCCTCTATGAGGTAATGCCCCTATGGGATGAGGTGAAAGAACTCGTCTTGTCCAGGGCCTCCTCATTAGAGATCAAGAAGGAAGCGATACGACTGGGGATGAAAACCCTCAGGATGGCCGGCATTAGGAAAATCAAGGAGGGCATGACCACCATTGAGGAGATCCTGAGAACCACCATAGATGATAGACGCTGAGCATGAAGATTGATTCAAGAGAGGGGTGGATACATGGAAGACCTACAGAAATTATTGGAGGCAATGATCGAAAAAAGGGCATCGGATATCCATATAACCACGGGATCGCCGCCCATGTTGAGGATTGATGGAAAGCTCGCGCCATTCGGTTCGACCCAGCTTAACGCCACGGATACGAAAAGGCTCTGCTATAGCGTCTTGGCCGACGCCCAGCGCCACCGATTCGAGGAGGAAAGCGAGCTGGACTTCTCCTTCGGTATTAAGGGGTTGAGCCGCTTCAGGGGAAATGTGTACATCCAACGGGGGGCGGTGGCTGGGGCTTTCAGGGCCATCCCCTATGAGATTCTCAGTTTTGAGGAACTGGGAGTTCCGTCCGTCGTCAATGAGATGCTCAAAAAGCCCAAGGGGCTCCTCCTGGTAACGGGACCGACGGGAACGGGGAAATCCACCACCTTGGCCTCGATGATCGATAAACTCAACAACGAACGAAACTCCCACATCATCACTATCGAGGATCCCATCGAGTACCTCCACCGACACAAGAAGTGCATCGTCAACCAGCGGGAGGTGAATACGGATACCAAGAACTTCAAGGCAGCATTAAAGCACATCCTGAGGCAGGATCCGGATATCGTCCTCATTGGCGAGATGCGGGATCTGGAGACCATTGAAACCGCATTAGTCGTTGCCGAAACCGGCCATCTCACCTTTGCCACCCTGCATACCAACTCCTGCGTGGAGACCATCAATCGGATTATCGATGTCTTCCCACCGCACCAGCAATCGCAAGTCAGGGCCCAGCTCTCCTTCGTCCTGGAGGGGGTACTCACACAACAGCTCCTCCCGAAGGCAAGGGAATCGGGGAGGTGTCTGGCGGTTGAGATCATGATCCCCAACCCCGCCATACGTAACCTTATCCGCGAGGATAAAGTCCATCAGATGTACTCACAAATGCAGGTCGGACAGGCCAAATTCGGGATGCAGACCATGAACCAATCCCTCTTTTCCCTTTACCAGAGGGGGTTGATCACACTAAACGATGCCATGGAGCGAAGCCATAATCTGGACGAGCTCATGGGGATGTTGAAGGCGAGCGGACAGGTGATCGACAAGGCAGGGAGACCAACAATCGCGAGACCGCATTAAGGCTACGGCCATACGATCTAAGGAGAGCATAGTATGCCGAGATTTAAATGGGAAGGGAAGACGCTCAGGGGTGAAAAGAAAAAGGGGGAAATGGAAGCCCCCGATGAAGCGAGCGTCAGGACTCACCTCAGGCAACAGAACGTGATTCCGACCAAGGTAGTGGCGAAGGGAAAGGAAGTCTCCTTCAGCTTCGGTAGACAACGGGTTAAGAAGAAAGACGTTGGCGTTTTCACCCGACAAATGGCTACCATGATCGACGCGGGCTTGCCCCTGGTACAATCCTTGGATATTCTCGCGATGCAACAGGACAACAAGGCTTTCAAGGAAATCATCAAGAACGTCAAGGACGATGTTGAAGGGGGATCCACATTCGCCGGAGCCTTGGGGAAACATCCCAAGACCTTCGACGAATTGTACGTCAACCTCGTTGTGGCCGGTGAAGAAGGGGGGATTCTGGACAACGTCCTCAACAGGCTGGCCGTGTATATCGAGAAAGCCGAGGCCCTGAGGAAGAAAGTCAAGTCGGCCTTGGTTTACCCCTCCACCATTGTGGGGGTAGCCATTCTCGTGGTGGCGGTCCTGATGATTTTCGTCATCCCAGTCTTTGAAAAGATGTTCTCCTCCATGGGACATACCCTCCCCCTCCCTACTCTCATCGTCATCGGCATCAGCAATATTTTGAAGCGATACTTCCTCTTGGTCATCGTCGCCCTGGTCATCCTCATCATCATGTTCAAAAGATATTACTCCACCGACAGGGGCAAGCTGGCCGTCGATAGCCTCTTCCTCAAGCTCCCGGTATTCGGTCCCCTGTTCCGAAAGGTGGCCGTTGCCCGGTTCTCGAGGACCCTGTCCACCCTGATCACAAGCGGGGTTCCCATCTTGGACGGTCTAACCATAACCTCGAAGACTGCGGGGAACAAACTGATCGAACAAGCCATCATGAAAGCTCGGACGAGTATCAGCGAGGGAGAGACCATCGCCGAACCGCTGGCGAGGGGCGAGGTTTTCCCCCCCATGGTCACCCAGATGATTGCCGTGGGAGAATCCACGGGCTCCCTGGATTCAATGCTAACCAAGATCGCCGATGTCTACGAGGAGGAAGTCGATTTCGCCATCGCCACCCTTACCTCCCTCATGGAGCCGTTCTTGATGATCTTCTTGGGGGTGACGGTCGGAGGAATCGTCATCGCCATGTACCTGCCGATATTCAAAATAGCAGAGGTGGGGGTTCACTAAAAACCATCGGAGACCCCCATGGTCATTATGGAAAAACACCGATTCCTCTCCGAGTCGCTTGAGGACAGAATTAGGAAGCTGAGGATGTTGATGATCTCCCGCGTGATCATCATCACCCTCCTTTTGAGCATC
>DAOVIU010000151.1 GCA_030673585.1 Pseudomonadota bacterium
GATCCAAATGCTTGGCCGAGCCTAACCGGGTGACATCGGGGGAGATATCGATGGCCCTTTGGCTACTCCTGGCACTTGTCCACGGAAACCCAGGGATGCCTTGGAGAATTCAGGATAACGTATTACGACTGGTCTGTTTCCCGCCAAAAGCAGGACTGAAAGGGCGTGAAGAGCGGGGATGGAGTACTCATGGGCTCCTGCGGTGGGTTCTCTTCTCCTTTCCCGTGACCCTTCTCTGCCTGTGGAGCAGGGCTTCCCTCTCCGGGGGGCCAAGGTAATCTACCATCTCAAAGGCCCGCTGGACCATCTCCAGGGCCTTGGAGTAGTCCTTCGCCTTGTGCTCGCAGTATTTGGCCAGCTCGACATAGGGAAAGGAACTTCTCCCCCCATCCCAGGAGATCATATCCTCCCACAGGGCAACGCCCCTCTCCCAATCGCCCCTCCTCTTATACGCCAGGGAGAGGAATTTCATCGCATCCCACCAGAAGGGCTCATCGCATCTCTTGATGGCCTCCTCGAGGCACGCGGTTGCCTTCTCAACCAGTCCGTGTTCCATGAACAGCTTTCCCAGGACCAGTTGCTCTATTCCCCTCCTCGGGTTGGCTGCCGAAGGATCATGGCAGGTCAAATGGATTCGATGGGCCAAGATTACCATGGAAAGGATATCCATCCTGTTGTGGTAAAACACGCGGCTGATCTTACGGGCATCCCCCGTCCTCACGAAATCGAAGTAGAGGGAGGGAATCCACTCCGATGGGATATCGTCCCCGCGGTCTATGTCCAGCAACTGGGCCTCGAGGGTGGTCAACCGACAGTTATGGTACGCCTTCTTCCAAATCCTCCTGGAGGGGAACAACAGGTCATAGTTCGGTTTGTCGGCCAAAGGAGAGGTTAGCCTGGACAGGATAAACCGGGTTTCCAAAAGGGGGATGTCGAAGTTCTTCCCGTTGAAGGTCACCAGGAAATCGTGATCTCCCAAGAGTCCCTCCAGGAGTGAGAGAACCGCCCTCTCCTCCGAATGATTTCGCATGAAGAACTGTTGCACAACGAACCCTTCGTCCCGGAAGGAGCCAGCTCCGACCATAAAGGCGTAGGTCCCCGTTCCCCCCGATAACCCCGTACTTTCCGTATCGATGAACAGCGTCCGGTTAAAATCGATACCCTTGAGCCTTTCGTCCTTGGTTATGAGATGGGCTGGATAGTTGGGGACTTGCAACAGTTCTTCTAAGAGGGTCCCGCCGTGCCGGTAGCCGAGGCCATAGATCTCCCTTGCCACGAATACCTCTCCAAAGGGGGTGGGAACGAATTGGCCTTCCAGCAGTTCCTCAATGGGTTTAGCCTGAGGAACATATCCCTCACGGACAGCCCCGGCCCTTCTGGGGTCGAGGATTCGATCCAACCGTCTCCTCAAATCGGATAGCGCCGCCGCCCTCTCCCCTTCCCCTTTCCGCGGGAAGTGGGAATCCAATTTATCCCTGATCTTCATCGGTCCCCAAGGCCCTTTCGAGGAGAGACAGGGCAATCCCCTTGGATTCCGTCCCCATTTGCCCCGTGGGTCCAACACATGACGGACATCCAAATCGACAGCCACAACGGGAGATCAGCCGAAGGGTACCCTCCAGGATCTCCCTATGCCCATCGAATAGCTGGGGACTAAACCCCACCCCTCCGGGGTAACTATCGTAAATGAAGAGCGTGGGTTCGAAGGGATCGATGCCCTCTATGGGGATCTTCTCCATCTCGGTGCTTGACTTGTAAACGCCCCTGCTTCCCCGGGATAGCCTCGCAAACCAACGGGCTCCCCGATCCCCCACGCACCGCTGAATATCATTGATGTCGCACATCAGGTGAAGGGAGGCGACATAGTGGAGGGCGTATGCAATGCCCAGTATTCCGTCGATAATCTCCCACCGATTGTGCGGCATGTCATCCAACATCCCCTTTGGAAAGGTGACCCAGTATGAGGTGGTATGCATCTGTTGATCGGGAAGGTTGACCTTTCCATAGCCCACATTCTCCGATGTATGGAATTTGATTTTCTTATATCCCACCACCTTGGTGGATACGGCCACCTCCCCGTGCTCGACCGTGGTGCCGCATTCCCTCTTTTCCTCAAATCCCTCCAGGATGGAAACATCGGTATAGCTCACCGCATCGGTATAGTAGTCGGCTTTACTTCGCTTGACATAGGCCTTCCGATTCTCATAGTCGAGCTTTTCAACCTGGTAGAGCTCCGACTCACAGATGTAGATGGCACCCTCATACAGCGTGGTATGGGCGCCATTAAAATCGACCTCGGCGATGACCTTACCACGGACGCTTTCGGCTGTGTCGACGACCAGGAAGTTCTCCTCCGATACGCTCCTCAAGCTGATCCCATCGGCCGGATAGCTATCCTGCATCCAGTGCCACCGATCCTCCAGGTGATGGACGACTCCCTTTTCCTCCAGATACCCCAAGATCTCATGGAGATTTTCCTTCCCAAAGCTCTCTCCATCCTTGAAGGGGAGCTCGAATGCCGCGCACTTGATGTGGTTGAGGAGGATGAGCAGGTTGTCGGGATTGACGAGACCGTGTTCGGGGGACCTCCCGAAGAAATAGTCGGGGTTTTCCATGAGGAATTGATCCAGGGGAAGCGACCGCCCGATCAAGACTGCCACGGAAAGGCCCGATCGCCTGCCGGCCCTGCCCGCCTGCTGCCAGGTGCTGGCAACGGTCCCCGGATACCCTGCGATAATGCAGACATCAAGCCTCCCGATGTCGATCCCGAGCTCCAACGCATTGGTGCTGATCACCCCCAACACCTCCCCATTTCTGAGCCCCTTTTCGATCTCCCTGCGGGTACCAGGGAGGTATCCCCCCCGGTACCCCCTGACCAAATCCCTGTTCCCCTTTTCCCGTCCCACCCGGTCCTTGAGGTATTTGGTCAACACCTCCACGTTGAGCCTGCTGGTGGCAAATACGATGGTCTGAATTCCCCTCTCTATGAAGGGGAACGCTAGGTTCCTGGCTGCGCCGAGGTGGCTCCCCCGAATACCCAGTTCCTTGTTGACTACGGGGGGGTTGTAGAAGAGGAAGAGCTTCTCCGAAGAGGGGGCCCCGTTTTGGTCGATGAGTTCCACCGGGCCCTCAACCAGTTTCTCCGCCAACTCCCCGGGGTTTGAAATGGTGGCGGAACAGCAGATAAACTGAGGTCTTGATCCATAGAAATCACAGACGCGCTTCACCCTCCGGAGCACGTTGGTCATGTGGGAGCCGAAGACTCCCCGATAGGAGTGGAGCTCGTCGATGACGATGTATTTCAAGTTCTGAAAGAGCTTGATCCATTTGGTATGGTGGGGAAGGATGCCCGTATGGAGCATATCCGGGTTGGTGATCACGATGTCCCCTTGAGCACGAATCGCCTTTCGAGCATCCTGGGGGGTATCCCCGTCATAGGTGAAGGTACCGATGGGCTCTCCTGTGGCATCGATCAACTCCTGCAGTTCAGCCATCTGATCTTGGGAGAGCGCCTTTGTGGGGAAGAGATAAATGGCTTTGACGGATGAATCGCTCAGCTTATGGTTGAGGATGGGGAGGTTGTAGCAGAGGGTCTTTCCCGAAGCCGTGGGCGTGACTACCACAACATCCTTCCCCCCACCGATTGCCTCGAGGGCAATCCCCTGATGGGAGAAGAGCCGGGTTATCCCCTTCTTCTTGAGGGCCCCCTTCAGCCTCTCATCGATGAAATCGGGGATCGCTACATACTTACCCCTCCTTCCCCCCAACCTCTCCATATGAACGATGCAGGGGGCAATGTCCTTGGAGGAACTCCATCCCTTGACGATTTCCTCTATGGATATGGCCTTCATCTCAAATCGATTCAATTGAACCCTTTGAATTTATATCCTCTTTCCCTTTGGATGTCAATGAAAAGTGGCTGGAGTTTCGGGCCTTCTCGCGGACTGCGTTGTTCCTGAGCGTAATGTGCCGAACGGAAGGGGAGAGCTGAATCATATAGGTAGGCTGGAGTTTCCAATTAATGAAAACGCAAATCAATGATTTTGGCTTGTCACTCTATCCTCGATTCCATCCTATATTCGAATATTCGAAAGCAGGATGATAGTTGACTGTTGAATTTCCTTCTCTTTTCCGTTTCAATTTGCATAGAGAGAATTCACAAGGGATTCGGTTAGGCATTCACGGTCTGGAGGAAATATATGAAATGGAAATGGCTTTTCACTACTTTTGTGCTATCTATCATTCCTTTCCCCGGCTGGGGTAGCGAGAATGTGTCTCCATATGCTGGTCAAGAGCAACGGGAGATTAAAACGCTCTCGGAGGAGGAAATCCAGGGCTACCTCTCAGGGAGCGGCATGGGCTTCGCGAAAGCAGCTGAGCTAAATCATTATCCAGGTCCCAAACACGTCCTTGAGCTTGCTGAACAACTCCACCTGTCCGCCGAGCAATATCAAAGAACCCATGTGCTCTTTGAAGAAATGAAGGCTAAAGCGGCGAGTCTAGGCCAAGAGCTTGTTGAGAAGGAAAGCCTGCTTGATTCTTTGTTTGCAAAGGCAAAGATTTCTGAGGCCCAGTTGCAGAAGCTCGTTACCGAGATCTCAGTCATTCGAGGGAAACTGCGATTCGTCCATCTCGGCACCCACCTGGAGCAAAGGAAGATCCTAACGCCAGCTCAAATTCAACGCTATGACAAGCTTCGGGGATATGATAGCTCCGGCCATATCCGTCGTCATCATCGTCACAAACACCAATGATTTCCGGCCCTACAAGGCACATGGATGTTGAAGCAGTCGACCGATCGCTTTGAGGTCGCGGCGTAGACCGCAGGCCTGAAGGAGTTCTAACTGAACCCTTGAAATTGTCCCGTCTCTAGAAAACCAAGATTCCCAACCCAAATCA